>PBJN01000017.1 GCA_002720735.1 Porticoccaceae bacterium | reverse complement strand
TCACTTCTACTTGAACTTTGTGAAAATCATTCAAAAAATTGGAATAAATATCTCTCACAACTCCACACCTCAGGTAAATCTCGCGACCCTCACACCTCAACTCTTAAAATTCTCTGTAATTAATTTAAAAGACTTCTATTTTACATACCTAAATGATTCGTAGATTAGTACAATGAAATAGTTAGAACCTAATTTCAAAGGAAAATATGTCAGAAGAGAGCACCCACTTCGGGTACAAGACAATACCTGCAAAAGACAAAGCTAGCTATGTTGCGGGTGTGTTCGACTCGGTCGCAAACAAGTATGATATCATGAATGACATTATGTCTGGTGGTGTCCACCGAATCTGGAAGCATATCACAGTTGAGATATCCCGAGTAAAGCCTGGTCAGAAAGTTCTGGATGTTGCTGGTGGAACAGGTGACTTAGCGGCAAAATTTGCCAAGCGCGTAGGCCCCAGTGGCCACGTGGTGCTGTCTGACATCAACCAATCTATGCTTGATATCGGAAGAGACCGCCTTATTGATAAAGGATTGGTCAAAAATATCTCCTATGTTCTAGCCGATGCGCAGATGCTGCCT
Source organism: Porticoccaceae bacterium (assembly GCA_002720735.1). Lineage (GTDB taxonomy): Bacteria > Pseudomonadota > Gammaproteobacteria > Pseudomonadales > Porticoccaceae > TMED48. The sequence continues at coordinate 40,602 of PBJN01000017.1, read as the reverse complement.
TTTCAAGACGACAGTTTTGACATAGTTAGTATTGGATTTGGATTACGAAATGTCACTGATAAAGATCGCGCCCTAATATCAATGAGACGGGTACTGAGACCGGGAGGAAAATTATTAATCCTCGAATTCTCAAAGCCTTACAGCGACATTATCTCAAAGCTGTATGATGAATACTCTTTTAAAATCATCCCAAAACTTGGGAAACTATTCGCAAATGATGAGGGTAGCTATAAATACCTGGCTGAATCTATCCGCGTGCATCCGGATCAAGAAACTTTAAAACAAATGGTACAAAAGGCCGGTCTTTTAAATGTGGAATATATCAACATGAGTGGAGGAATCGCTGCAGTCCATATGGGAATTAAACCCTGATGATTGCTAAGCAACTAACAGAATTAGGAGTCACATCGCTAGAGAAATTGTTAAATGCAGCTGTTGCATATGACGTAGAAACATTTGAATTATTAAAAGGGCTCGATGATGCAACAATCGCCCTTCACATAAGTCCACTCGAATGGTGCTATTGTGTATCAGTTCACAATGGTCACATCACAATCAAGTCAGGTGCCAATGTAGAAGCGTCGGTAACTCTTAACGGTTCTATAATCGCTTTTGCAGGGCTTTTAACACAAGATAAAAATGCAGTGACGCTTGCCGGGAGCGGAGTAACGGTGGTCGGTGATACACTAGTCTTAAAACGGTTAGAAAATGTTATCCAAAAATTAGACATCGATTGGGAGGCAGCACTCTCTGATTTAGTGGGCGATATACCTGCACATTTTTTTGCATCCTCGCTGAGCACTTTGAGAAGAACGGCTAAGGATAATCGACGCCGAGTCCTGGCCGGAGGAGTAGAATTTGTTCAGGAAGAATGGAAAATAGTTCCCGCGATGCCGGAGTTTGAGAATTTTTCCCGAAAAATTAGAAAGCTCTCTATAGATGTTGATCGAGTGACATCCCGCATAGACAACCTTATTCTAAAAATAAAAACATGAGCCATCTTCGCAGAGCTCTTAAAATTCTTTCGGTTGTGGGACGCCACAGACTCGATGAATTTGTCCAAGGTAAAAAAATTTCATCAAAGTTTAGGCTTACCTTAGTATTTTTCAAAGTGTTTGGACAAAATAAAGGTTCCAAAGGCGAACGGCTGCGACTAGCTTTGGAGGAATTAGGACCCATTTTTATAAAATTTGGTCAGTTACTATCCACGAGGCCAGATATGATACCGCCAGACATTTGTCGAGAGCTCAATAAATTACAAGATAACGTTCCCCCATTTTCAACGGAAACATTTAAAACCGTGGTAGAGAACGCATTATTGGGGAAAATTGATGATATGTTTGCTGATTTTGACGAAACACCATTAGCGTCCGCATCAATTGCTCAAGTTCATGCAGCAACTACCCTGACTGGGCGGGATGTCGTGATAAAAGCAGTGCGTCCTGGAATCGAAAAAATAATCCAACAAGACATAAGGCTAATGCTTTTGCTCGCCAACTTTATTCAAAAACACAGCAAAGATGGCGAGCGCTTGCACCCAGTGAAAGTTGTATCAGACTATAGGAACGTTATTCTTAATGAGCTCAATCTCCAGTCAGAGGGCGCTAACGCATCTTTACTTAAACATAACTTTGAGTCCTCATCTATACTTCATGTCCCAGAAATTCTGTGGTCACTTTCTAACAAAGATGTACTGGTAATGGAACGAATCTATGCGACTCCAATCACTGATATTCAAACTTTAACCAATAAAGGTATTAACTTTAAAACACTCGCAGAACGAGGTATCGAAATATTTTTCACGCAAGTTTTTGAACATAATTTCTTTCACGCAGATATGCACCCAGGAAACATATTTGTCGACACCACTAATCCCCAGTCTCCTACTTACTTGGCAATCGATTGCGCAATTATGGGATCCCTCACTCCAGAGGATCAGTTTTATATGGCTAGAAATTTGTTAGCTATTTTCAAACGTGATTATCGCCTCGTTGCCGAGTTACATATCCGTTCCGGGTGGGTAAGACATGATACATCGGTAACCGAATTTACTAATGCTATAAGGAGTGTTTGTGAGCCTGTCTTTCAAAGACCTCTTCAGGAGATTTCAATGGCATACATGATGGTGCAGCTTTTCGATACTGCAAGAAGGTTTAATATGGAGGTCCAACCGGGACTTGTCTTACTACAAAAAACATTGCTTAACGTCGAGGGTTTGGGAAGACAACTTTATCCAAAANTAGATCTNTGGACTTCGGCCCAACCCTTTCTAGAAAAATGGCTNCGACAAAAGTACTCGCCAAAGNGTATCTTCAAGCAGCTCAAAAATCATCTTCCCGATTGGTTGGAACAATTACCTAAAATGCCANCTTTGATTTATGGCGCTTCAGAAAATGGTCACCATAAAAATAAACTTTCCTCAGACGAATCTGCCATATCGCACCGACCTNCTTTTAGAATTTGGGCATCAAGGTTCGGTCTGATATTTATTTTTATAAGCATTGTAAACGCGTACCCTCAATGGCAACATATTGTCACCAATGTTCCCAGTTCTAGTGTTGCAATGTTTGCTTTGGGCACTTTGCTCTTAGCTTTAAGATAACTNGCGTTGTCTAAAACCCAAAGACAGTGCCATAATCCAAAAATGGATTCAGAAAATCCGCAAAAAAAAGGAAGTTGATGAATTTTCTNAGTCANATAGCTTGGAATATGGACGGCTTAATTCCAGCGATTACTCAGGACGCGATATCCAACAGAGTACTTATGATGGCTTGGATGAATAAAGAAGCCCTTCAGGCAACCGTTATTGAACAACGCGCTGTCTATTGGTCTCGTTCGCGAAATAAACTCTGGCGTAAAGGAGAGCAATCGGGAAATATACAACGTCTAGTCGGGTTGCACCTAGATTGCGACAACGATACTATCTTNTTGAGGGTTGTACAAAAAGGCGGCGTAGCATGTCATACAGGCCGAGAGTCTTGTTTTTTTAAAATTTTACAAGATAACAANAACTGGATTGCGGTAGATGAAGTGATTCGAAACCCAGAAGAAATGTATCCATGAGTGCAGATATTTTAGAACGCTTGACAGACGTGCTTCGAGAACGAAAAAGCTATGCAGCATCCGACTCGTATGTTGCTTTTCTTCATAAAAACGGACTCAATAAGATTTTAGAGAAGGTTGGTGAAGAATCAATAGAAACTATTCTGGCGGCCAAAGACGCATCAATCAGTGGCGACAACCAAAAATTAGTATTCGAAACTGCTGATCTATGGTTCCATTCCCTTGTGATGCTCTCGCACTTAGGATCCGACGCAAAAGCAGTCCTGAGTGAACTTGATAGACGCTTTGATGTCTCAGGGATTGAGGAGAAGGCCCTAAGAGGTAGTTCCGAATAAAGGAGAAATAAGNTTATGGGATTTGGCTGGCAAGAACTTCTAATAATACTTTTGATAGCGGCGGTAATTTTTGGTACTAAGAAGTTACGCAACATCGGTGGTGACCTTGGCGGGGCTGTTAAAGGGTTTAAAGATGCAATGTCAAATAATGACAAACAATTTTGTGATGAGCAGGCCTCTGATTCTGTAACTTCNGCTGAAAAACGAAACAATATCGAATAAATCTTTTGGATTACCNACTCCAAAACATCACCACTGCGCTAATCACATGTTTGACATAGCTTTTTCTGAACTTATATTAGTGGCCGTAATTTCCTTAATAGTGATGGGNCCAAATCAAATTCCTGAGACTGTACGTTCNGTNGGCCTGTGGGTTGGGAGAATAAGGCAGGCAATTTCTTCTGCGAAGCGAGAATTAGAGAATGAGGTTGGAATGGAGGAAATAAGAGAAAAACTTCACAATGAGGAAGTACTGCGAAACATTAATGAGACTAAAGAGGATATCAACCAAGGGCTGAATCAAATACCAATGTCAAGTCGAAATCGAACAGATCTATGAAACAAGAGGAGCTTGAAAGTCAACCACTTGTCGCCCACCTAAATGAATTTAGAAATCGGGCCCTGCGATGCTTNTTTTCGGTTTTAACNATGTTCTTNTGCTTGTTCTCTTTTAGCAATCAACTATATCTCTACATTTCAGAACCNATTCGAAGATTTATCCCAGAGAATGCNAGNATGATTGCAACTGAAGTAGCATCACCGTTTCTGACGCCGTTTAAATTGACTTTAATTTTATCTTTTTTTGCCGCTATGCCTTACGTGCTCTACCAGATATGGGCGTTTCTTGCCCCGGGGCTGTATCAACAAGAAAAAAAAATCGCAATACCTTTGTTCNTATCCAGCGTTATATTATTTTATATTGGTATAGCCTTTGCGTATTATATCGTTTTCCCTATAGTCTTTTTATTCTTTAGCACAATCGTGCCAGAGGGAATAATAATAATGCCAGACATTCAAAGCTATCTAAACTTTGCACTAAAGCTATTTTTCGCGTTCGGATTAAGTTTTGAAATCCCCATAGCTGTTGTGATACTAGCGTGGATGGGAGTTGTGAATCCCGACGCACTATCAAAAAAACGGCCTGTAATCTTCATTTTATGCTTTCTTTTTGGGATGCTCCTAACCCCACCAGATGTGATATCGCAGATTCTCCTCGCGATACCAATGTGGTTATTATTTGAAGTAGGCATCCTACTTGGCAAATTCGCGTATCGAGCGAATGTCNAAANTCAATCTTAGTTGCTCTAGTTTNATCAACTCATTTAAAGAGAGCTTTTTTTAAAGCNGAGAAATAACCATGCCGCGTCTCTTTTGAAAGCCGAGCTTCAGGAATGAATTCAAANCCATGAAACCCTCCTTGAATTACAGAGAAGTCTACTGCTACGCCCGCCTCTTTCAANCGCTCAGCATAAATCCTATTTTCATCAATAAAGAGATCTTCGGAACCTACTGCCATGTATGTTGCTGGGAGAGACTCCAAACTCTCGGCACGAGCGGCAGCCGCGTAATAAGACACCGGCTTCATACTCTGTTTTTCACCGAGGTATGCACTCCAACCCCGCAAATTNCAGTCTCGATTCCATACTCTTGTATCCGTGATAGAANAACTAGAGGGCGTAACATTGCGGTCATCTATCATCGGACAAAATAATAATTGGAAAATTAAATTTACCTCGCCACGATCACGNGCCGCCAANGCAAGTCCTGCGGCAAGTCCNCCTCCAGCACTTGCCCCGCCAATTGCTATCCTTTTGTCATCTACCCCTACTTTTGAGGCATTCTTAAAGAGCCATAAGAGAGCTGCATACGAGTCATTAAAAGCAGCCGGGAATGGAAATTCAGGAGCGAGACGATAGTCTACTGACAAAACAATACAACCCACTGCCTGCACTATTTGACGAACAATGTGGTCGTCATGCTCNACACCTCCCAAGCAATATCCTCCCCCATGCAGCCAAATAAGGGCCGGCAATACTCCAAAATATTTTGANGGTCGGTACAACCTTACTTTAACCGCAGATCTATCTTTGNTGGGCACGTCAAAGTCTTCAGATTTCACATCATGAATTGGAGTTAATTTCGCGATTCTTTTTCTCATGATCTCAAGGGAAAGAACTCGAGTTGCCGGTAGATCATCCCATATATTAATCTCCGGAAATTTGTCCAGATAACCCATGAGCTCTTGATCTACTCTACTNAAATCCATACATCAACTCATAGCAATTGAATAANCATNAAATATAACATTATCCTTGGAAATTTTACCAAAGTTGGCTTNAATTTTTTAATTGCAATTTAAGGAACCGTGAATTATCTTCGGACCAAACAACTCAAATTCTNATTAAAAATTCCTAATCTCATTTCATAAAAATTGATGATTCCTATCACAGATCTTTCCATCTTTAAATCGTATTGGTCGTTACTTAGTTAACATTAAATAACCATTTTGTCTGGAACCCGAGCGACTTAACCGCTCTCTACCTACTCAGTAAGCTCAGTTAGATTCCGAAATAAATCGAGGGATTCTGGGTTAGCAAGAGCATCAACATTTTTCACTGGCTCATTATGCAGCATCTTACGAACCGCAAGCTCAGCTGTTTTCCCATTCATTGTCCTTGGGATATCAGCAACCGAAATAATTTTTTTAGGTACATGCCTAGGAGTAGTCTCCTCACGAATCGTCGAGCTAATCGAGGAACGTAAATCATCTGTCATCTCAACTCCATTTTCTAATACAACAAACAAGATTACGCGCACATCATCCTCCCAAACCTGGCCAACACACACATAATCTACTAATTCATTAAACGTCTCTAATTGTCTGTATATTTCCGCGGTACCAATCCTGACTCCGGCTGGGTTTAGTATAGAGTCAGTCCTGCCGTGAATCACAATCCCCGAATTAGAACTAATCTCTGCATTATCTCCTTGCACCCAAACCCCGGGAAACACACCAAAGTAGGTCGCCAGATACTTTTCATTATGTTTGTCATTCCAAAAATAAATGGGGGCACTTGGAAAAGGTTTGGTGCACACTAGCTCACCCTTTTTCTGCCTCACCGAATTTCCATATTCATCCCAAACTTCCACAGCCATACCTAATCCAATGCACTGAATCTCGCCTTCCCAGACAGGCAGACATGGATTACCCAGAACAAAGCAAGATATTATGTCAGTACCTCCAGAAATCGATGCTAGAGAAATTTCAGATTTCACATCACGGTAGACATATCTGAAGCTTCTGCTAGACAGTGGTGAACCTGTAGAAAGAATGCATCTCAGCTCAGACAGAGCATTAGTTTCGCAAGGTTTTACACCCTGTTTTTCCAGCGAAGCAAGGTATTTTGCGCTTGTACCAAAAACCGTGACTCCTTCTTCTTCAGCTAAATCGAATAATGACTTTGGCGTCGGATAAAATGGAGAACCATCGAATAAAACCAACGTCACCTCAGAGGCGAGTGCGCTCACTAGCCAATTCCACATCATCCAACCGCATGTCGTAAAGAAAAACATTCTATCATGTGAGCTTAAATTCACATGCAGACGATGTTCTTTTAGGTGTTGAATAAGAGTGCCCCCGGCACCATGCACTATACATTTTGGCGCTCCAGTTGTTCCAGAGGAGTACATAATAAACAATGGATGATCGAAGGGAAGTTGCTCGAAAACAAGTTTAGGCGTATTCTCCTTTATTAAAAAGTTCTCAAAAAGGATTCCTCCTCTCTCAGACGTCGTAGTTTTAAATTTATGTATCACTGGCACTATCACGAGGCATTGGATGCTCTTTATCTGATTGCAGAGCGCCTCAACAATCCGAGATGAGTCGATGGTTTTACCGTTGTAAAGGTACCCATCACAAGCGATTAAAAGCTTTGGCTGAATTTGTCCAAACCTATCTGTTACCCCATTGATGCCAAAGTCTGGCGAACATGATGACCAAATAGCTCCGATGCTGCTTGCCGCGAGCATCGAGATAATTGACTCACTGACATTCGGCAGGAAGCCAACAATCCTATCTCCACTCGTCACTCCTATACCCCTCATCGCCGCAGCACACTGCTCCACCCGCAGATATAACTGCTGATAGGTGAGTGTATGACGTGTTCCATCCTCTAAACGTCCAATTACTGCAATTTTATCACTAAAAGTTCGCAATAAATTCTCAGCATAATTGAGTCTGGCGCCAGAAAACCACTGCGCTCCAGGAAATTTATCCCCGCTAACTAAGACTTGGTTAAAATATACGGATGATTTTATCTTCGTATAAGTCCAAACCGCAGACCAAAAATTTTCTGGGTTGTCAACAGACCATTTTTGAAACTCATGATAGTCAGAAAAGCGTACCGAGTAGATCTTCGAAATCGAATTCATAAATTGCTGGAGATTTGAGCTCAAAATCTGCTCTTGCGTCGGTTTCCAGAGCAATTTACCCGATTCTTCTGACATTGTCTGATCCGATATAAGTTTAAATAAAAGTGTAAACTTCGCTGAAGTACCTATCAACAGGTTTAACTATAAAATCTTCTTGTAAATTTTCTATTTAAAATTGGATGCTGGAAGTTTCCATGATCATTAGGGTAAAGTAATGGATAGCCATTGGCTTACACTTTACAAGAAATCGACAAAAAGGGCGTCATTCACTATGCCGAGTATGGACATCGTATCGGAGGTCAATGCCTCTGAAGTTTTAAATGCGACAAATAATTCAAATCGAGAGATATCTTCTCGCTTTGATTTTCGTGGGGTTGACGCTGCATTCGATTATACGAAAGAACACGTAACTGCTAGGGCCGAAGCTGAGTTCCAATGCCAACAACTACTGGATATTTTTCGTGCTCAGTTAATGAAACGTAAGATCGATCCACGTGCGATGTTATTCAATGAAAAGGCTCTCCACAGAGGAAAAATATTTTCCATACCCATCGCCTTCAAACAGGGCATTCCAAAAGAGGTATGCAAGAAAATTGTAAAACTCATAAAAGACTCAAAATTAAAAGTTCAATGTCAGACTCAGGGTGATCAGGTACGGGTGTCTGGTAAAAAAAGGGATGATCTGCAGAAAATTATGTCCATTATAAAAGAAGCTGAACTTGAGCAACCATTTCAATTTAAAAATTTTAAAGATTAAGCTACGGTTTATTGATAACTAAAGTTGTTTCTTTTCGTCATCACAAATAGTTGAAGAGAATGAGGTCACACCCAACCGTATATGCTTATGAGAAAACTATTTATCACCTAATACAACATCAAAATAACCATTACACTGCGTGTATTACCTCCAAAAACCGACAATTAATGTCAGATTTTCTTAGGATATGACGCTTAAATTTGTTATCAAAAGTCGGTCTCCTGAAATAATATTGAAAGTTACCACTCTATTCATTAAACAGCAGCATGATATNGCNNACAACAATANANACNANACTCCAAGTGGTCATCGNNAAAATTAGTTNACGNCTCTTCGATGCNTNTCTAAATNGTGAGGTANCATNCTTTAGGAGTGTGGATTTTTNTGCGCNTTTTTATTTTTCAGACTCNAAGGTATCGATGAGTTTCCTATTNAGAATTCTCCATAGTTTGTCTAATTCACTTTGAAAGTCGCTTAGAAGCACCCATANTTCTNGAGACACAGGTCCGCAATCGGTCTCATCNAGCGGGAATTTCTTNCCAAACANNGAAACCCAATCATATGCAGGATGCCCCAGCGCTACATATTCCCAATCTAAAAAATACAAACCATCATCGCTTACTAACACGTTTTCCGGAACGAGATCATGATGACAAAGACNTGGTGTCCAATCCTCAGNATCTATATGTTCAGCAGCAGAGAGAAGTTGATCAACNTTAACGAATTGTAAGTGCTTGCNGNTTAGCTGTGTGACATAATTTTCACAATGACTGAGATAATTAAATCGTGGCTCATTTACCTTATTAAAAGACGATATTTCTTTTAATTTTTTCTTTATTTGTAACCTTAAATATGGGTTCTCTAACATTTCTNTTGTTAATTTTGATCCATTAATATACTCGCTCACCATCACTTCCTCGCTGACAAACAAAACTTTAGGNACCAAGTTTGACTCAGCCAATACAGTTAAAACNTCTATTTCTCGTGCTCTATCGATNCCCAGCAGATTGGCATAGGCACAATTTACTCTCACGACAGCTTTCTGATCTGCGGCTCCGACCAAGAAACTATGATTGGTAAGTCCGTTGGAGAGCTTGTGCTGAACTTCAGGCCGAGACTTTAGATGACATCGATTACTGTGATTCCAACTTTGCCACCGATTCACCGTCAGCTGAAGGATATTGTTTATTCTCCCGTTGATAAATTGCCCTCCAATGTATATAGCCCAAAATAGACATCACAATGTATATCATGAAAAGAGTAGCTGTCTGATACAACTCGCGGTCAATGTACAAGAATATAGACAAACTATTTATAACGATCCAGTACAGCCAATTCTCTAGGACCTTCCTAGCAACCATGAAAGTCGTAATTACGCTTCCCCATGTACTCAGCGAGTCGAGATACGGTAGGCGAGCGCTCGTGTTCAAGTCCAGCANAACACCAGATACAATAGACATTAGGCATATGATACTAATAACCTTGATATGGCGACTTAATTCCCAACTTTTAATTCTTATCCGCTTAATGTTCGTCTTAGGCGTCTTCCAACAAAACCATCCGTAGAGGGCCATTATCACATANTAGATATTCAGAGCAGATTCCATATANANGTTAACACCNCGGAAGATCCATGCATATAACATAGTGCTCACGAGCGCAAAATACCAACAGTAGATGTTTTCGCGAATCGCTAAAAACAAATAAGCAATCGAACATAACACTGCTAGTGTTTCCAAACTAAGCCATGAAAGAATCACTCANAGGGCCTCATAGCCAGGGATTATTTTGACAACGTAAACTGCCATGTGATAATCGCGGTAGCATTCAGCGATCGTCTTTTGCACAGCTTCCATCGCGATTACGTAGTCCCCCTGTATAACCGTGCTAGTCGGAAAAGTGGTAATCTGAAGATTATCGAAGCAATTAATGCGCTCGATAAAACCCTTTATCGGNGGGATAAATTCCTCTCGGTTCGGGTACATACTGATATCAATTGTNACCTGCACTCCAGNCACCTCTGTTGATTAAAATAAGTTCACAGAAAATTAGAAAAATCTATACCCCCCACTTAAGCCTACCACTCTCGGTTCTCCGTATTGGAAGTAAGATTCAGTTGCGTANTACTTTCGCGGATCATTTCCGAAACGGAANCCTCTGATAATTATCTCTTCATCAAAAATGTTGCGTGCCCAAAATGCTGCCGTCCAAGTACCATTATCATAAGTCAAGTTCGTGTTGACCAACTGGTATGCCTGAGATTGAGTGTTGTGGCTTGACGAGAGGTAAAAGTCATCTTTGCCCTCAAGATCAAGCGTCCACACCCAGTTATCAGTTATTCTGACGCCGACGCCAACATCGAACTGATAGCTTGGAGCATGGGCCTGTTCTCGACTATTCAAATAATCAGATGAAGGGGTATTATACTTTGTCTGCAATCGGCCCAAAGATCCTGAAAGTGTGACCAGATCGGAGGCACTCCAAACAAATTCTAGCTCGAAGCCGTAATTNCTGCCTTTGGCCGAATTACCGAGATAATCTATAAAATCACTTGCATTGCTATCAACACGGGGTTGGACAAGTGATTGTTTAATTTGTATGTCTNTACGCTCTTGATAGAACAGCGCAATTTGTGTGCTGAATTTATCCTGCATCCATGACGCTTTAAATCCTGTTTCTATGTTCCACATAAATTCAGTGTCAAATTCGCGATCCTCAGGCGCTAGGTCGGGGTCACTGTTGACGCCGCCCGCTTTATAGCCGCGAGATATCAAGCCNTATACCACTCTCCCCTCATCCGTTTTGTACTGTAGCGATATNCTACCACCCCANAANTCCTCATCGACATTATGCATGACTGCGTCAGTATCAACATAAGTTGCGTCCCGATTTTCGAATCGAATACCCGTCAGCAAGTTGAGCCTGGAAGAGACATCTAAGGATAGTTGTCCATACACCGCACTGTTTCTAGTATCGAAAGTACTCGAAAAATCGCTACTGTTGTAGGTGTACTCTCTTGTCAAAGTTTCACTCTGCTGCCGAGAGTAGACTCCAAATACCCAAGCCACTGGTAGATCCATTACCAAGGCAGGCCGATTTGAGATAAACCGAAGATCAATCGTACTATTTTCTCGATCCCTGAGGTAGTTATCCTGTGAATTATACTCCCACCCATCACACTCCAGCCCAACGCAGATAGATGGGTAAGCCCAGTCCTCATCGTAACCATATTCAAGATCACTTTGAACGCGACTCGCCATACCAGTAAACTTAAAATCTTTATTTAGATCCCGAGTGANTTCAACACCCAACGCAGTTGATTTTTGCCGATCATGNCCTGGATTGTCCGAGAGGGTTGTGCGGGTATTATCTAGGGAAAATCCATCATAGCCATTATCCACGTCAACATGAAAAATCGTTAGTTTCGTTTTTAAATCATTGCTGATAGCCCATTCAGTGGTAGATCGAAAACTTAACTCATCGATACCGTCCGTATCATCACGCCGAAGATAATCGTTAGTTATATAACCATCACTTTTGTGACTCTGAACCGCCAATCTGGACCCAACTTTTTGGCTAATAGGTCCACCCAATGCTGTAAAAAATGTATNNGANTCATATGNACCAGAAGTCAANGTAAGNGTTCCCTCCATATCCTCACTTGGCTGATAAGATTCAAGGTTGATTAATCCAGCCAGGGCATTTGCGCCAAAAAGCGTGCCCTGNGGTCCTCGTAATATTTCAACCTGCTTAATATCCATCGTTGTAGCAGCACCGGCGATTCCAGTAAAGTCAATACCATCTAGTGCTATACCTACTGAAGGGTTTATAGGCTCTATAAATTGACTGCGCTCTCCAATTCCCCTAATTTGCACAAAACGTCCCCTCGATGCTCCACTTGCGAAGTTCACATTCGGAGCCAGATTCAGAATCTGATCTAGGTGCTTTGCCTGTCGACGAGCAATATCCTTACTCGACAAGACAGTCACACTGTTAGAAAACTCTAACAGTGCCGAATCTCGAAAATCCGAAGTCACGATCACCTCCTCCAACTTAGCCGCAAGGGAAAGTGAAGGCACAAGTATACCCATGAAGACCACGATAATATATTTTAGTACTGGAACAACAACTATAAAGGAATCGTAAACGGTGGAACTTTTCATAGAGGCCTCGATCTAATGATGTGTGAACCCAGACATACGAACGAGGTTAATAGAGTAAATCCTATTCCTACGCCGGCATTACCCGGGTCAGGTTCAAAGGGTACATCTCAGGCTTCAAACGCCGCCCCTTAGGAGTTGTTATGATATCATTTCGAACTTGCATAAATCAACAATTGAGGATCTCACTACAGGACCAACCGGGGTTGCTATCGGACAAATTTTAAGAAGAGCTCANAGCATNATNTACTGCCCTAGCTATTTCATGTCGATTTANACTTATTCGGATAACGCGAANACCNAGCTTAGACTCACTGGTTTCCAGCTATGTGTTATTTGACGACCACCAGTTCTAACAACCTATGAAGCACTTGAGACCTTTGTAGCGAAGTCAGGGTCATAACCTGTCGGCATATGTCATCCACCTGATCAATTGCTACAGGTTCCACGGCGTTTAGTACCTCTGTCGTTGCCGACACATCGGGTCCAGAATTGTAGAGGTATTCTGGAGTAACATTAAGAAATTTTGCGATCCTCACAACAGAATCGCGACGCAAGTCTAATGTTGTTTGGCTTAGGATCCTATTAATGGTTGGCTGAGGAACTCCAGCGCCCCTAGATAGTGCGCTTTGTGACAACCGTCTCTCCCGCATCAAGCGAGCTAGCTGCTTTCTAATACTATTTTCCATGTTTCCACCACCCCCGCTTAGGCTTTTTGTACGGAAAGCCTTTCTTATTGGTTTTTATAGAAGCCTTCTAACCAAAACTATAACACAACTGCCTCATACTGGTGCAAGTAAACCGGAGCACCGTTGTGCCTTCTAACCATACAAACCAGTTTTAAATATAACTTATTACAGCCTCAGCGGTCTGTTGCTTAGCCATCAATCAGTGAGGTTCAATACGACCATTAATTAATTCGTCAATCACGGTAGGCTCTGCCAAAGTTGAGGTATCACCGAGTTCGTAGATCTGACCAGCGGCGATTTTGCGGAGAATTCTGCGCATGATCTTTCCAGATCTTGTCTTTGGAAGCCCAGGCGCCCACTGAATGATATCCGGTTTTGCTATAGGTCCAATTTCTCTTACACACNACGCTNTAAGTTCACCCTTTAATTCATCTGTCATTATCGCAGAGGACATTGGCGTCACAAAACAATAGATGCCCTCCCCTTTAATCCTGTGAGGACAACCAACTACTGCTGCTTCAGCAATTTTTTCATGTAAAATTAAAGCGCTCTCTACCTCCGCCGTCCCCATCCTGTGACCTGAAACATTCAGCACATCGTCCACTCGTCCTGTAATCCAGTAATCACCATCNGAATCGCGGCGGGCGCCATCTCCAGTAAAATAGTATCCTTGATAAGGTCCATAGTAGGTATCAATACAACGCTGGTGATCCCCNAAAACGGTCCGAATTTGCGATGGCCAAGAAGATTTGATCATAAGTAGTCCCGATCCTTCTCCTTTAATTTCATTGCCATCTGAGTCTAACAAAAGTGGTTCAATACCAAAAAATGGTTTTGTNACGGATCCCGGCTTTAATGTGGTAGCTCCCGGAAGCGGAGTTAACATGTGCGCACCAGTTTCGGTCTGCCACCAAGTATCGACAATAGGACACCGAGAATTACCCACTTTTTTGTGGTACCACTCCCATACTTCGGGGTTTATTGGCTCTCCAACAGTNCCCAGAATTTTTAAAGAACCTCGCGATGACGTTGCTAGCCAATCATCACCAGCTCCCATAAGAGTTCTAATAGCCGTNGGGGCGGTATAAAATTGATTTACCTTATATTTATCAACCACTTGCCAAAATCGAGACATATTAGGGTAACTTGGCACGCCCTCAAAAACAAGCGTTGTGGCTCCATTACACAGAGGCCCATAAACAATGTAACTATGCCCGGTGATCCAACCAATATCAGCCGTACACCAATACACATCCCCATCTCTATAGTCAAAGGTATATTTATGGGTCATTGCCGACATAAGAAGATAACCACCCGTGCTATGCACCACTCCTTTTGGTTTGCCAGTTGATCCCGAGGTGTAGAGAACAAATAATGGGTCCTCAGCATCCATTTCCTCAGGCTCACAATAGATATCAACTTNTCGAATTGCCGCCTCATAACTAACGTCGCGACCCTCTACCCATTGGACTGGTGCCCCTGCTCTATTTACAATTATGCAACTACGAACAGCAGGACAAGATTCTAAAGCCTGATCAACATTTGCTTTTAATGGAATTTTTTTCCCGCCTCGAGTACCCTCTGTGGCAGTAATAACCACGCGACAATCGGCATCTAAAATTCTGTCCTTAAGGGACTCTGGAGAAAACCCCGCAAAGACAACAGAGTGGACCGCTCCAATTCTCGCACACGCCAGCATGGCAAAAACTGCTTCAGGAATCATTGGAAGGTAAATGCAGACCCGATCTCCTTTCGAAACTCCTTGCTTTCTCAATAAATTACCAAAACGTGAGACGTGTTCATGAAGTTCTCTGTAAGTTATAACATCGTCATTCTGCGGATCATCCCCCTCCCACAATAATGCGGCTTGATCACATCGCTCCGACAGGTGACGGTCGATACAGTTGGTTGCAACGTTTAACTTACCTCCGTCAAACCAACGAGCATTGCCTCGCAAAAAATCGGAAGTACATGCTGTATCCCAAGGCACACTCCAATCTATAAATTTCTTTGCTTGCTCCTCCCAAAAGGATTCGGGTTGCTCAATGGAATGGAAGTACATCTTTTGGTAAGTTAATTCATCAATTAACGCCTCTTTTTCTAATAAGGGGGAAACGGGGTAGACTTGCGTGTTATGCATTTTCTGGTTCCTTCTTCCTGAAATAAAAATAACACTACTTTTTTCATAAAATAATAGTGCACAATTTTTGACACAAATCCTCTGTAAAAAAATTACAATATACAAAAAAATTACGATTAAATCTTTTCCAAACGACGTAAAACAATTATTATTCAAAAATGAAATCAAAAATACCTTATAGCTTCTAAAGTTTTATCACTAAAGGCCTTTCTTCTATGATTAATATAGCAATTAACGGATTTGGCCGTATAGGGCGAAATATTTTACGGGCTTTTTATGAGCGCGCTGACTTGCGAGAAAAAATTCGTATCGTAGCGGTTAATGATTTGGGTAACATATCTATTAATGCCCACCTGCTAAAGTATGATACCGTTCACGGCCGTTTCAACTATGAGGTGAACACCGAGGGTAACTGCCTAAATATAGGGCAGGATCGCATTCAATGGTTTTCTAAAAAAGATCCAAAGCAGCTGCCGTGGGCCGAATTAAATGTTGATATTGTTTACGAATGCACGGGTGTTTTCACAAATAGAGAGGCCGCCACCGCGCATCTAGAATCAGGAGCACGGCAGGTATTGATATCTGCTCCCGGAAAAAATGCAGATGCGACGATCGTGTTTGGAACAAACCATCATACACTTTTAGCCTCCCATAAAATTGTGTCAAATGCATCTTGCACCACCAATTGTTTAGCCCCACTAGTGCAGCCACTGCATCGAGAATTAGNAATAAAAGAAGGTTTTATGACCACGGTGCATGCATATACTAACGATCAGCAACTTAGTGATGTATATCACGCTGACGTTTATAGAGCACGTTCTGCAACTCAATCTATGATCCCAACAAAAACCGGGGCAGCGAAAGCAATCGGTTTGGTTATCCCTGAACTACAGGGAAAACTTAATGGTTTGGCTGTGAGAATTCCAACAATCAACGTTTCTCTAATTGATCTAACCTTTAACGCGGGGCGCGAAACAAGTGTGGAAGAGGTAAATCAAATAATGCGGGTAGCAGCCACTGCTGACCAGAATGGAGTACTTGACTACTGCATTGAGCCTTTGGTTTCAGCTGATTTTAACCATTGCAGTTATTCTTGTAGCTTTGATGCCACGCAAACTTCCGCGAACGGATCGTTAGTTAAAGTAATGGCGTGGTACGATAATGAGTGGGGATTCTCAAATCGAATGCTCGATACAAGCGTTGCGATGTCGGAAAAAATGTTGTAATGCTTCGAAGAACTAAAATTGTCGCTACTTTAGGTCCGAGAAGTAATGACGAGGCTTCTATAAAGAAATTGATCCAATCGGGGGTTAATGTATTCCGTCTCAACTTCTCTCATGGAAATTCAGACGACCATCAAAAAACTGCCNCACTAATCCGCACAATCTCAAGCGCACTTGAAATCCCCATTGCAATTCTTTGCGATATGCAAGGACCAAAAATACGTATCGGGGGATTTAAGGGTGACGCTCAAATTCTTCTGTCAGCGAAACAAAGATTTCGTTTAGACAGCGAGCTTGGTGAGAAAGATGGACACCAGCATAGCGTTTATATGGATAGGATGTATCTCGATGATCTCCAAAAAGGGGATCAGCTATTACTTGATGATGGTCGCATTTCGCTTGAAATAGAGAGCAAACAACCAAATGCTGTCGAATGTATTGTTCTTAATGGAGGGGCCTTGTCGGGTAATAAAGGGGTTAATAAATTCGGCGGCGGTTTGTCAGCCGATGTTCTAACACAAAAAGATAGGAGCGATATTGGAGCAGCGGCTGCACTCGGCACTGACTACTTGGCAATTTCTTTTGTGCACTCCAAAAAAGACATAGAGGAAACTCGGAAATTGTTAGCAGCAGCTGGTAGCGCCGCTCATATAATCGCAAAAATTGAACGTGCAGAGGCTATCAGAGAAGAGAACTTACCCGGGATCATAAATTCTGCTGATGGATTAATGGTGGCGCGCGGTGATCTCGGCGTTGAGATCGGCGACGCGAACTTGATGGCAGTTCAGAAACAACTGATCGATGCGGCTAATAATGCAAATCGCGTAGTGATCACTGCCACACAAATGATGGAATCAATGATAACAACTCCAGTCCCCACTAGAGCGGAGGTGTTTGATGTAGCGAATGCTGTGCTTGATGGCACAGATGCTGTGATGCTGTCGGCAGAGACCGCTGTCGGAAAATATCCTGTCGAAACGGTTCAGGCAATGGCAAGGGTAATCGAGGGGGCTGAAAAATATCCTCTCGCTCAACGCTCAACACATAGGATAAACGAGACATTTGCTCGAATTGATGAGTCTGTGGCCCTCGCAACCATGTATATAGCCAATCATTTGGAAGCTGTGTCCGCAATCATCTGTATGACAAAAACCGGGTTCACTCCGTTAATTATGTCCCGAATTAATTCATCAATGCCAATTTATGCAATGGCACAAAAAGAGGGAACGAGTGAGATCACGGCACTTTACAAAGGTGTATTTCCAATTCCCTTTCAGACAGATTCGCTCCCTCCACAAGAGATAAAGAGAAAGGCAATAGAAATATTACGNAAGAGAGGTGCNGTGAAGAGAGGTGACATAGTTCTTATAACACGCGGAGACATTGTCGACATGGGCGGGAGCACCAATGGCTTGCAAGTCATTAGGATCGAGNACTAAAACTATAAGCTCAATAATCCATTCAGTCGCAATAGAAAATCTCTAAATCAGTAACCTTTTGTTGTAAAACAGACCTTATAGGAAACTCGTATATATCTCCCCCTTCTAAAACCTCCTCTAACATCTGCAATTTGGATGTACCAGTAAGATGAAGAAACATGATCGTACTTCTCAATAACCGAGGGAGAGTCAAAGTAATTCTCTCGTGTGGTGCAGCATCAGGAGAGGTTGCCAAACAGTCTAAACCAGAGTCCATGTCAAGGCCTGTTGCTAGGTTTGTCATGCCGGGAAATAATGAAGCAGTGTGTCCGTCATTACCCATACCAAGCACAACAACACTGAATTTGCCGACTTGTTTCAAACGAATTGCAAGCTCTTTTTGACCCTCTTGCGCCGACATTGCCTTGTTTTTAAGCGATATAAAAGACGCATCGGCAGCTCGATGCGTCAATAAATTTTCACGAACTAGTCTCTCGTTGCTGTCAGAGTGTGAGGTAGCAACCCACCTCTCATCAGCCAGTGTAATTGATACTCGATCCCAAGCTATGTCCTGCTCAGCTAGTTGTCGAAAAAAACCTATCGGCGTTCTACCACCTGAAACCACTGCAGTAGCTCGACCATTCAGAGAAATGTCAGTTTCAAGGTGCCCAGCAACCTTAAGAGCTAAATCAACATCTAAGTCGTGTGGGGAACGAAATTTCTTGATCACGCGCCGCCCTCATACCAACTTCGCCCATCCCGCTCTATCAATATCTCGGCCTTTGGCGGTCCCCATGACCCAGCACCATAAGATTTGACCTCAACGTTTTTTTCTCTCCATGCCGAAAGTAATTCATCACACCACTTCCATGAGGCCTCAATTTCCTCGCGACTCACGAATAACCATTGATTACCATTGATCACTTCAAGAAATAAACGCTCATATGCATCAGCAATGCGAACACTGTCAGAATCACCTAAAAAGTCCAGATTAAGTATGCGCCTCTCAATGCCTAAAGGCTCCTCGAGGCTTTGTTTCTTGGACACCATTTCCAATTCGATACCCTCATTGGGTTGCAAGCGTATTACCAATCTGTTTCGCGTGCCATCTTGTCCGCCACTAAAAATTGTATGTGGACTTTCTTTGTAAGTTATGATGACCCGAGTAACTTTTTTTCCCATACGCTTCCCCGTGCGCAAGTAAAAAGGGACGCCTGCCCATCTCCAGTTATCAACATATGCCTTGAGAGCAACAAAAGTTTCCGTATTACTTTTCCCAGAGTCTCTGCCCTCTTCCTCAAGATATCCAACTACTGGTTCCCCGTTAATCCATCCAGCATCATATTGCCCACGCACCGCGTCCTGTAAAACCGAATCAATGTTTATTGGTCTCAACGCGCGCATTAACTTAACCTTTTCCCCGCGGATTTCTCCTGCCTCAAGCGAATTAGGCGGCTCCATTGCAACCATACACAACAACTGCAATAGATGGTTTTGCACCATGTCTCTTAGCTGACCCACAGAATCATAGTAACTCCATCTACCTTCAATGCCGACGGTTTCAGCCGCGGTAATCTGGACATGATCAATACAGGTATTATCCCATTGGCTGTGAATAACACGATTTGCAAAACGCAATGCTAAAAGATTTTGCACTGTTTCCTTACCCAAATAATGATCGATTCTGTAGATATTTTTTTCGTCGAAGTACTTGCCAACTACATCATTAACCTCTTGAGAACTTTTTAAGTCGTGTCCGATTGGCTTCTCGAGAACAATTCTCGTTTGCGGGTCAATACATCCCGCCCCATTTAGATGACTACTAATGGGTCCATATAAACTTGGAGGCGTTGCAAAATAATAGATGACCGTCCGTTTTTTCACCAACCAATGCTGAAGATCTTTAAAATCTCTCTTGTTAGTAAAATCCACTTTAAGAAAATGAAGGCGTCTGTTGAAAGATTTCCATGATCCTTTGTCGAGACCCTCTGTGAGCATGACGTTTTGCAAAGTATTTTCAAGCTGAGAAACAAATTCTTTACTGGTTTGAGCTCGCCGCGCCAAAGCAAGGATACGGACGTTATCCTCAAGCAAACCAGCATGATGGAGCCGATACAATGCTGGGAATAACTTCCTATTGGCTAAATCTCCTGATGCTCCAAAAATTATTAAATCAGTATTTTTTGACATTTCCTCACTCACCTCATGAGAAGTACCTTTTTAGTATTATGAGCACAGCTTCTTAGCTTGAGTAGCTAATTTTTCTATGTCCGACCACTTTTTTTCTCTGATCATGGCCCTCGGCGCAATCCATGAACCTCCCACCGAAAGCACATTATCAAGCGCCAAATATTCTCCTATGTTGTCAGGATTTACACCTCCCGTCGGACAAAATTTTAAACCAGGAAATGGGCCCATCAATGCTTTTAAAAAAGAAATACCTCCCACTGCGTGCGCTGGGAAAAGTTTAAAATTCCGATATCCATGTTGCATNCCCTCCATTAACTCCGACACAGTGGACACTCCTGGAAGNAATGGAATTGACGCCCGCTGTCCAGCCTCCAAGAGCCNGGATGTAGATCCAGGTGATACCATATATCTGCATCCCAAGTCTTGTGATAGGGAAATTTGCTGCTCACTACATACAGTGCCAGTGCCAACAATGGCCTCAGGTACGGCCTCAATAATATTTTTTATACCGTCAACCGCGGCATCTGTTCGAAGAGTAATCTCCAATGCAAAAATTCCNCCGGAAACTAGTGCCCTAGCAAGTGGCACAGCATCTTCGCTATGCTCAAGTGTTATGACTGCAATCAGCGGATGTCCCTCCATCAACTTACGCATAAGTAAACCCCTAGTCACCTTTTAATTTTCTTGCAGCACCAACTAAGCCTATGTTAGGCCTAGTGATCAAATAAACGGGAATTGGCGCCAAGTAANTAGCTANGCGGCCCTTGTTCTCGAAGGCGCTACGAAACCCACTTCCCACAAAAAACTTTTTAAAACGTGGTACAATTCCTCCTGCAATATAGACCCCCCCGCGTGCTCCATAAGTGAGGGCCAAATTGCCGGCCGTTGAACCAAGTATTTCACAAAACAAAGACNATGTAAGCCTCGATATTGGACATGTCTCCTCGTTACCCGCTTGGATAATCTCTGCTGAGCCAGTGAATCTTGGGTTCTCGTTATAACTATCACAGAGCGCTGAGTAAATGTTCATCATCCCATCGCCAGATAACAATCGCTCAAGCGAAACACGCTCGTATTTTTTCGAAAGATAGCTTAGCACTGATGTCTGCACGTCACCTACCGGGGCAAAATCAGCGTGACCTCCCTCACCATCAATTACATGGTAGCCATTTTTGACAGGCACGATTGCTGAAATACCAAGACCTGTCCCGGGCCCTAAAATTGCCGTCGTAGAATAAGCAATATGTGATCCTCCTCCTATCTTTACATAATCAGATAACATTAAATCTGATATTCCATGCGCTATTGCTTCAAAATCATTAATTATAGCTAGCGATTGGCATCCAAGCCCGCAAAGTAATTCGGTTTTTGAAAAATCCCAGTGACTATTTGTGAAACTTATGTGCTCACTGTCCGCGGGGCATGCTACCGCGAAACAAACTCGCTTGGGTGAATGTTTAAAACCTAAAGAAGATCTAATCTCAGCAAGTAACAAGGAAATCACCTCACTGAAATTAGGATATTCGCTAACAGAATAATAAAATTCTTTAATAATCCTATGTTCTTCTCCGTGTATAACCCCGAACCGAGCGTTAGTTCCACCAATATCCGCCACTAAATCCCATGAAGCTGTCATACTCATGGGACCTCCGCAAATAGGTATGATGCCCCTTGCTCCGCATTACCAATATTTTCCCTGTTAATGGCAAATAGCTCTCGTCCGCAGCCAGACTGCTTATGTTGTGGAGAAACTGAAACCTCTCTTTGCATGATAAGATCAATATCACCGACCACAGTCAACTCTCCCCTCTCGGCATCGAGCCTAATCACATCGCCATCTACCAAATGACTTAACAACCCACCCTCGTCCGCTTCTGGCACCAAATGTATCGCTGCAGGAACTTTGCCTGATGCTCCCGACATTCGACCATCTGTAACAAGCGCTACGCGAAAACCACGATCCTGCAAAGTCCCCAGAAAAGGAGTAAGTTTGTGTAATTCTGGCATCCCACGAGCTCTTGGTCCTTGATATCTAACCACTAGAACACAATCTCGATCTAATTCACCTGCCTCAAACAGTGGTTGGAGGTCGTTTTGGTCCTCAATTACAACAATAGGCGCCTCGACAAAACGGTGCTCCACTGCAACCGCTGAAATTTTAATGACACATCGACCCAGATTTCCTGTCATCAATCGCAATCCACCCTCTTTTGCAAAGGGATCACCTATGCTTGCCAAGACAGTCTTGTCAAAAGATTCTGATGGAGCCTCACGCCATTTCAAAGCACAGTCATCCAAAAAAGGTTCTTTTACAAAATCTGCAAATGTATTTCCCCAAACCGTTTCCGCGTCAGAATGCATATAACCCGCCGCTAACAGTTGTCGAAACAAGCAGCTGGTACCGCCCGCAGCATGAAAATGATTCACATCCGCTTGACCATTGGGGTATATCCTTGTCATCAAAGGGACCTCCACAGAAAGATCTGTAATGTCTGACCAATCCATCAAAATACCTGCTGACCGCGCAATAGCTACTATATGCATGGTGTGATTTGTTGATCCTCCTGTTGCTAAAAGAGCAACCGTAGCATTTACAATGGCGCGCTCATCCACCACCCTACCAACCGGCCGAAAATCATTCCCAAGTGAAGTAATCTTGCAAACTTGCTGAGCCGCCTCTTTCGTGAGTGCGTCTCTTAAAGGGTTATCTGGATTGATAAAAGAGCTTCCCGGCAACTGCAATCCAAGCGCCTCTAAAACTACTTGGTTACTATTTGCAGTTCCATAAAAGGTACAAGTTCCATGACTGTGGTATGAATCACTTTCTGCCTGCAAAAGTCGGCGACGATCAATTTTACCCTCGGCAAACAGCTGCCTGATACGTTGTTTCTCTTTATTGGGCAATCCTGATTCCATAGGACCCGCCGGGATAAAAATGGCAGGTAAGTAGCCAAAACTGAGAACACCCATTAATAATCCAGGTACAATCTTGTCACAAATACCCAGCGAAACAACACCATCAAACATCTGGTGCGAAAGCGCTAATGCAGTACATTGAGCAATGAGGTCACGGCTTAACAAACTCAATTCCATCCCATCTTGGCCCTGTGTGACTCCGTCGCACATGGCAGGCACACCTCCAGCTACTTGACCAGTACTACCGACCTCTCGGAGTGCTTGTTTGATCTTTTCTGGGTAATTCGCATACGGCTGATGCGCGGATAACATGTCATTATAAGCAGTCACAATTGCAATATTGGCAGCCTCCATGAGCTTAATACTCTCCTTATCAGCACCAGAACATGCAGCAAAACCATGAGCAAGGTTGCCGCAACTTAGCTTTCCACGTTCAGGGCGATTANCATAATCCTTTTCTAATTGCAGAAGGTACCCGCCACGTGTTTCTTGACTACGGTCAACTAGTCGTGCAGTGATTGCGGCAACTGCTGGTTTGAGAGTTGTCATATTTAATCTCCTTCCGAAATCAGCATCAACTNNGGAACAATGCGTCGACAAAATTCATCCGATTTTACTCAAGTGTACTGCTATTCTGCCATTTTGTTTATAAATAAATATATTTTTTGTAGCAAAACTACATTTTTTGTGGCTCACTGAACGCTTATTTATNAAAACTGAATCNAAGNACAAAANGATTNCGTTTTTTCGTTTCCCGTCATTGTCTGGTTTTACCNATAGCCCACNTGATGAAGGCTCTCATGAAATTATGAACAATTTCAACTTTAAACCACAAGACACAGCTGCTTGGAAAAGACTTAAAACACANGCAAATAANACAACAATTAATGTGGTCGATGAGTTAACGAGTGACAGAAAGCGTGTTGAGGATTTCTCAGTTCAATGTGGACAACTAAGATTAGACTTTTCAAAAAATTTAATTACCCGTGAGATATGGCAAGACTTACTTGAGCTNGTCTATGAATCTCCTTTCGACAAACANCGANAGGCTATGTTTACTGGGCAACGAATCAATACCTCAGANAATCGCCAAGTGCTACATACGCTTCTCCGGGCGGAAATGGGAGACGATATAGATCAACCTNACAAAGGTATNATTAGTATAGTTAGCGCACAACTTGATATGGTAGAGGTTTTTAGTAAAAAAATTCGGTCGGGCAGCTGGATTGGTGTGAATGGTGAAGCTATCACCGATGTAGTAAATATCGGGATTGGGGGCTCNGCGCTGGGCCCTAAGCTCGCATGTGAGGCACTNGTTGAATACTCTCAATCCGTCCCAAGAATTCACTTTATTTCTAATGTTGACGGCGCAGCTTTGAATGCAACTTTAGCGAAGCTTGATGCGAATAAAACACTCATAGTTGTAGCCAGTAAAACTTTTACTACACAGGAAACTCTCCTTAACAGTNCAACCGCTGCAAATTGGTTTGAGCNAGAAATTGGATTGAAAAACAGCCAATACTCNGCTCATTTCGTTGCAATTACTGCGAACAGTGCGAATGCTATNGCTTATGGTATCAATCCTCGCAACATTCTTGAATTTGAAGAATGGGTCGGCGGCCGATTTTCTTTNTGGTCTAGNATNGGATTTTCTCTTGTGGTAAGCATCGGAATCGATAATTTTAAGCAGCTGTTAGCCGGTGCGAGGGAAATGGATTTTCATTTNAAAACGTCACCAATAAATAAAAATATGCCTGTAGCACTTGCTCTAATGAACATTTGGTATGGCAATTTTATGAAATTTCAAACGCACGCAGTAATTCCTTACTGCGAGCGCTTAANTTCTTTGCCCTCGTATTTACAGCAGCTTGAAATGGAGAGTAATGGAAAATCAGTNAGTCGCGGAGGAGAAACACTCGAATATGAAACATGNGGAATCATATGGGGNCAGACCGGCACCAANGGACAACATGCCTTCTTTCAACTACTGCATCAGGGAACCTTCTGCGCCCCTGTNGATTTCATTGCAGCAATAAACGATTCAACCAGTGAACTACTTCACCATAAAGTTTTGCTGAGAAATATGTTGGCTCAAGGTTCTGCACTTATAGAGGGACAAAACTCAACAGCAGACGCTCCCCATTGTTACTATCCAGGTAACAAACCCTCCAACACGATTCTTATGGACAGGCTCACGCCTCACAATCTAGGGTCTCTGATTGCACTCTATGAACACAAGGTTTTCGTACAAGGCAGCATCTGGTCCATAAACTCTTTCGATCAGTGGGGTGTAGAGCTCGGCAAGTCGATGGCACAAAAACTTTTAAACACTGAGGAAAGCAATAATTCCTTTGACGCTTCAACCTCCGCGCTGTTTGACTACATTAATGATAGAACAGCTTAATATTAAGTTAAAGTGACTGGGTACGAAGCTCTTTTGGAAGAGAGAATGTGATATTTTCGATTACACCATCAAGTTCTCTGGGTGGTTCGCCGCCTAAAGAAATCAACTTATTCACCACATCTTTCACAAGAAAATCCGGAGCAGAGGCTCCAGCACTGATGCCAATACTTCGTACATTATCTAACCAACTGGGCCGTATTTCCGCAGCACTGTCTACAAGATACGCTCTACATCCGCAACGCTCGGCCAGGTCTCTCAAGCGATTTGAGTTTGAGCTGGTAACTGATCCCACTACTAAAACAACGTCAGTCTCAATTGCCAACTGTCGCACCGCGTCTTGGCGATTTTGTGTGGCATAACATATGTCATCTTTTCTCGGACCAATAATATTTGGGAATCGATCACGAAGAACACCAATCACCCGCGCAGTATCATCAACCGACAAGGTAGTTTGGGTAACATATGCTAAATTATCCGGATCCTTCACCGTTATTTTTGAGGCTTCTTGTTCGTTCTCTACTAAATAAATAGAACCACCAGCTGCAGAATCATATTGACCTATCGTACCCTCTACTTCGGGATGACCGGAGTGTCCGATCAAAATACACTCAAAACCCTCTCGACTATATTTCTGTACCTCCAGATGCACCTTGGTGACGAGGGGGCAGGTGGCATCAAACACCTTTAAAGACCTCTCACGCGCGTCACGGCGCACTTTTTCTGGGACCCCGTGAGCACTAAAAATGAGCGTCACTTCGTCTGGAACATCTTTTAAATCTTCTACAAAAACAACTCCCCTTGAACGCATATCGTCCACCACAGCCTTGTTATGAACAACCTCATGACGCACATAAAGAGGCGCACCAAATAATTTAAGAGCCCGCTCAACAATTTCTATTGCTCTATCTACCCCCGCACAAAACCCTCTTGGATTCGCTAATTTTATTTTCACTAAGCAGTCCTCACCGAAGAATATTAAAGATTTTAACCCTAAACACGACGGACTTGCCTGCTAGCGGATGGTTAAAATCAACGACTATCTCCTCGTCAGATAAAGATGATACAACTCCAGGAAGCTCTCCCTCACCATTTTGAAAGGAAAATACCGCTCCGAGCTCGAAGTCTTGACGGGGGAATTGTTTACGCGGAATCCGTTGCACATTTTGTTCGTTATACTGCCCAAAAGCCTTCTCTGGGGGAATAAGGAAGCTAGCCTCGTCGCCAATATTAAGGGACTGAAGCGGTTCTTCAAAGCCTGGTAGTAAATTACCATCCCCGAAAGTAAATGTGACTGGAGGCGATGTGAAATTAGAGTCAATGACTTCACCAGTCTCAAGCTCCAGCGAAAAGTTCAAACTCATGGTTGTAACCTCAGAGCATTTAGTATTCATGTGATAACCTCAACAGAAAACCCAATCATTACTCTGACCTTGATGTTAAAAATGAATCAAGAATTAAGATCACGGCACCCAGAGAGATAGCACTATCGGCCAAATTAAATGCAGGAAAATGCCAGCTCATCCAATGAAAGTCCAGAAAATCAACGACATATCCAAACGTTAGTCTATCCCAAAGATTCCCTAACGCCCCCCCAAGGATCATCGATAAGGACAACCCCTCAAGCCATTTTTCACGATTTAGACGCGAAATCCATATGATGATCATAACGCTTACCAAGATCGCCAAGGCACTGAGTGCCCAACGCTGCCAGCCACCCGCGTCACTCAGAAAGCTGAATGCAGCGCCTGGATTGTGAACCCTCACGACATTAAAAAAAGAAGAAATCGCCTGCGATTCTCCATAAAAAAAAGTAGTCACAATTATAGTTTTTGTAATCTGATCAAAAGAAAGAATAAACAGTGTAATTAAGTACCACACCTGAGCATTAGATCGGGCAGATGACTCACACATGTGATCTTGCCTCCCCTGGCCCCTTGAGATTTATAATGCAACGGAAACAAAGCTGAGGATGCTCTTTGGATCGCCCAACATCACTTGTAAAATGCCAACAGCGAACACATTTTTTTCCGAGTGAGCGTGTAATTGAGGTCTGCAAACCCTCATTAAGTTCCTCATTATCTGCGCAATTTGTTTCATTAAGAAACACTCGGGCCGAAGAAGTAATAGTCAAAAACCGCAGTTCATTACCCAGTTTTGCTAAGCAATTCAGAAACTTTTCATCTGCATAAATGACCGCATCAGTCTCGAGCGATCCTCCTATGTAACCTGCAGCCCTTTTTTCTTCCAGATCTAGATTAATAATTTCTTTTGCTTGCATAATTACGTTCCAATCCTCCCTGGAAAACAAATCCGATTCGTCCATCTTTGCGAGCGGGTACCATTCGCTTGCGAAAACAGTAGCTGCACGTTTACCCGGCATGTGGTTCCAAACATCGTGAGCCGTAAAACTCAGAATCGGAGCAATCCATCTTACGAAGGACTCTAGAATGTGAAATAAGACCGTCTGAGCCGAGCGTCGTGCAATACTATCGGCATGACATGTATATAGCCTATCTTTTACTATGTCTAAATAAAATCCTCCTAAGTCGCGAATGCAAAAGTTATGAAGTTTCTGACATATCATATGAAAATTATAGCCAGCATAAAGGTCCATAATTTCGTCTTGAATCAAGGCTGCTCGGTCAAGAGACCATCTATCAATGGACAGTAAATCGCTACTTTGACACAAATGTTTTGACGGCTCAAAATCATCCAAGCTAGATAATAAAAATCGAGCTGTATTTCGAATCCGTCTGTAAAAGTCACCCGCCCTATTCAAAATTTCATCAGAAACACTCATCTCGCCGCTAAAATCCGATGATGCCACCCAAAGACGTAATACATCGGCACCCAGCTTGTCCACAATTTGCTGAGGAGAAATCACATTCCCCAATGACTTGGACATTTTTCGTCCTTTGTTATCTACTGCAAATCCGTGAGTCAGGACCTCTTTGTATGGTGGGATACCCTTCATTGCTATCGATGTCTTTAGGGAAGATTGAAACCAACCACGATGCTGATCAGAACCCTCAAGATAGAGATCTGCAGGTGTGTCAAGCTGCAATCTCGCTTTAAGAACCGAAAAATGTGTCACGCCAGAATCAAACCAAACATCGAGGGTGTCATTCGTTTTAATATAATCTTTCGCCTCTTGACCTAAAAACTCATCAAGCTCTAAATCATACCAAGCTTCGATACCCTCTACCTCTACCCGTTTGGCTACCATTTCCAATAACTCTGGTGTTCGAGGATGCAACTCTCCATTCTCACGATTTACAAAAAATGCAATTGGGACACCCCAAGTCCGCTGCCGTGAGACACACCAATCAGGACTGCTCTCTAACATTCCCTTGATTCGCGCTGATCCCCAACTTGGGACCCATCTCACATTATCCACCGCAAGTTGGGCAGCTGCTAATAACGTATTTTCTGACATCGAAATAAACCATTGAGGCGTTGCTCTAAAGATCAATGGAGTTTTAGTCCTCCAACAATGCGCATAACTGTGACTAAATTCACTAACAGCTAGCAGCTTTCCGTTCGTTTTCAACACATCAAGTATTAATTTATCAACCCGATAGACGTGCTGCCCACCAACAAATTTTAAATCCTTCCTGAAAACTCCGTTGTCGGAAATATAATTTAGGGTGCCAATTTTGTAGCCAGACGCAACAAGGTAATCATCCAACCCATGATCTGGTGCCGTGTGAACACAGCCTGTGCCTGAGTCATCAGTCACATGATCACCAAGCAGTATCGGTAAATCCACATCATAAAAAGGGTGTTTAAGTACTAGACCCTCTAGCGCAGCTCCACTGCAGTGCCCGAGCTCACTGTGGTGCGCCACGTTGAGTCGCTGTAAAACAGACGGTAAAAGTGCTGAGGCACATATGAGCCGCACCTGACCTCCATTAAGGTAGCATTGTGCCAAGGTGTACTCTAAACTTTTTCCAACAGTCACCGCCTGACTGCTGGGTAGAGACCAAGGAGTCGTTGTCCAAATAAGCACAGACACAGCTCCAATCTCACCGGCACACCCAAACGACGCGGCGCATCGTTTTCTATCCTCTTGATTGGCAACGTCATAACACACATCAATCGCATAAGATTTCTTCTGTCGATACTCCACCTCAGCTTCCGCAAGAGCAGACTCGCCTACTACGCTCCAGTAGACCGGTTTATACCCTTTAACTAAATGACCATTTTTCGCTATCTTACCTAAAGCTCGAATCGTATCGGCCTCCACTTTGTAATCCATAGTAAGATATGGTTTATCCCAATCTGCAATTACGCCAATCCTGACAAAGTCGTCCAGCTGTTTGTTCACTTGTTGTTGCGCATACTCCCTACATTTGGAACGAAATATTTTACGAGAAACTCTCTCTCCCGCTTTGCCAATTTTTTTCTCTACGTTGTGCTCGATGGGGAGTCCATGACAATCCCATCCAGGTATAAATGGCGCATCATAACCACTCAAAGTTCGGGCCTTAACAACAATGTCCTTTAGAATTTTGTTTACGGCATGTCCAATGTGGATATCACCGTTGGCATATGGCGGTCCATCATGCAAGATAAATTTTGTCCGTCCTTTTCGAGATTCTCTTATTTCGTTGTAAATATTTCTTTTTTTCCAATCACGCAAAATTTCCGGTTCTCGCTTTGATAAACTACCTCGCATTGGAAAACTTGTTTTCGGTAAATTCAAAGTATGTTTATAGTCGTTCATTGATTGCCCTTAATACTATCGCGCTTTCCAGCAATATTGCTCTTATCTTTCTGTCATAAACCACTTTTGAATCTGATCCATATCTTTTTGGATACGAGTCACTAGCCTTCCGAGGTCATTAAATTTCAACTCGTCACGGATTTTATGCAGGAATTCTACACGGAGGAAGCTCCCGTAAATATCCCGATCAAAATTAAATATATGGACCTCGAGAAGTGGTCTCTCAAGATCACCGATCGTCGGTCTTATGCCTACATTGGCGGCCCCCTCGAAAATTTCCGATTCAGTCTTCACCAGAACGGCATATACTCCCGATAATGGTGCTCTAAGACGATTAATATTTATATTTGCTGTGGGAAATCCCAGTTTCCTACCAAGCTTCTTGCCATGCATCACACGACCTTTTATTTCAAAAGGCCTTCCAAGCAACTCCGCCGCACGCGGAAAATCACCCTCATTTATAATACGTCTCACTAAAGTGCTACTTATCCTCTCTCCCTGACTTTCAAAAGTGTCTGTATTTTTTACAGAAAACCCATTTGCCTTGCCATATTCATACAACATCGAAAAATCCCCGCTCCGATCACATCCAAAGCGAAAATCGTCCCCAACAATTAGATGTTTTACTCGTAAACCCTCTACCAAAACACGGATTATAAAATCCTGAGCGCTCAATGCTCGGAGGACTTTGTTAAACTTTAAACACACGATTTGATCAATCCCAAGAGAAGAAAGCACCTCAACCTTTTCCCTCAATCTCATCAATCTAGCCGGCGCTCTTAACTCATTAAAATACTCTCTAGGTTGAGGCTCGAAAGTCATCGCGACGGAAAATAGTCCATTTGATTTCGCTTGTTGTATGAGTTCTGTCAATACCGCCTGGTGACCCAAATGTACTCCATCAAAGGAGCCAATACTCACGGCAGATCCCCCCGAGCCAGCAGTCAGTGACTTTAAATTCTGAACAAAAGTCAATTTACCGAATCGCACTACAGAAAATGTCCCATCTCACATCCTTGATATTCATTATGATTAAATCAAGAGCCCAAAAGAACCAACGTATTTTGAGACCGCTAAACATTTGAATATGATTCCATGCGCGGGCCGGCGAGATCAGCGTAACGAACCCCGGAAACCCAAAGTGCCGCTAGGTAACCAGCGCAAGCCAACGTGCAGATAACTATCAGGCGCAAAATTCGACTCAATCCATCAATGTCCTCCCAGCCTGCAGAATCATGTACGCCAAAATAAATCGTCAAGAAAATCAGAATAGCAGTCATCATAGTCAAAGCAAAAGCCAAAGGTTTCATTAACCGGCCTACCGAACCGACTGAAAAATAAATTCCTTGCTTTCTTAATTCTACATAAAGTAATCCGGCATTG
Organism: Porticoccaceae bacterium; assembly: GCA_002720735.1. Classification (GTDB taxonomy): domain Bacteria; phylum Pseudomonadota; class Gammaproteobacteria; order Pseudomonadales; family Porticoccaceae; genus TMED48. Next base: position 8,767 of record PBJN01000017.1, on the reverse strand, counting down.
ATATAAGCCGATAATGATGTTGCTAATGCCAAGCCAACATGACCAATCTGCCAATAAAAATGGAGGGCAGAGAGAAAAATTAAATTAAAAACCATATTCATGACCATAGCGAAAATCCCTATTCGGACTGGTGTTCGCATGTCCTGCCTCGCAAAGAAGCCGGGCGCTAAAACCTTAATCAACATGAAAGCAACTAACCCGCTGGCGTAGGCGCGCATGCTTAATGTTGCCATCTCCATGTCCATCAATGTCATTACATCGCCGTAATAAAACAACGTAATTAATATCGGCTCTGCTAGAATCATAAGCCCAACTGTAGCCGGTATTGCCACGATAAGAACGAGTATTATCGCCCATTCCAATGTAGCGGCGAAAAGCACCGATGACTTAGAGGCAAAGTTTCGGGATAAACTGGGTAAAATTACGGTTGCAATTGCGACACCAAAAACTCCCAGAGGTAATTCGGCAATTCGATCAGAGTAATAGAGCCAAGAGACACTGCCTGTTGGTAAAAAAGTCGCTAAAATAGTATCCAGTAAAAGGTTAATTTGAGATACAGAAACCCCAAAAATTGCTGGACCCATGAGAGTTAAAATTTTGATAACGCCAGGGTGGTGCCAATCAATCATCGGCGCAGGCAACATATGTATGTGCCTCAAAAACGGCAGCTGAAATGCAAACTGAATCAATCCCGCAATAAAAACTCCCCAGGCAATCGCAAAGGCGGGTCTGTCAAACCAAGAGGCTGCAAATATCGCAGCAAAAATCATGCATATATTCAATAAGATAGGAGTAAAAGAGGGCACAGCAAAACGGTCATAGCTATTTAATATTGCCCCGGCAGCACCCGTCAGCGAAATGAACATCAGGTAAGGAAAAGTAATACGCAACATAGAAACAGTAGCCTCAAACTTTTCTGGATTATTGAGGTACCAACTAGGTGCAAACAGTGCAGCAAAAAATGGGGCAAAAGAGACTACAAATAACGTCAAAAAGATCAGTGTTATGCCCAAAGTACCTGTTACTCTGCTCACTAGCTCTCGCACTGCGGCATTAGTCCCGTGCTCTCGGTACTCCCCAAGAACCGGAACAAAAGCCTGCGCAAATGCTCCCTCTGCGAAAAGCCTGCGAAAAAGATTTGGTATTTTAAAAGCCACGAAGAAAACATCCGCAAGCATATCTGCGCCAATCACTCGAGCTAACATCACATCTCTAATTAAACCAAACACACGGGACAGCATAGTCATAACGCTTACAATCCCGGTGGCACGAAATAGCCGTCCACCACCACTGCCGGTGATGTTTGCCATCTCTGGTAGATCCTCGTCACTATGTTGCGGTGGCTTTTCTATGCCCACACGTATTTTCCCTATTAGCGCTCAGACAATAAATTACAGAGTGTACGCATGGAGACACACAACTCCAAGCGATTAAATAAAAGAGCAACTCCAAACTTAAGAAGTCATAGACATCGGTCAATCTAAAAGTTAATTCGTCCGGCCCATTGCACGCGAACATGGCACTTGAACAAAACGTTAAAAGCCTGTAACATCCTCATTTAAATATTGAAAATCCTAGAGTGATACTCGGTTGGCTAACTCTCGACAGTCAAAGAAACGTGCCCGTCAAAATGAAAGACGAAGGAAGCATAATGCCAGCCAACGGTCTATGGTTCGTACTTACCTTAAGAAGGTGGATGCAGCAATACTTACTGGTGAGCACTCCATTGCACAGCCAGCTCTAGCCATTGCTGTTCCAATTATTGATCGAATGGCAGATAAGGGCATTATCCACAAAAATAAAGCCGCGAGACATAAAAGTAGGCTTAACGCGAAAGTTAAAGCGTTAGCTTCGGTCAGTGGGTAAAAACGTATTTCTTCTCCCACCTCGTAGGTAGTTTCACCATCTTCACGAAACTTTTATCCGCAAGCTACCTTCATCTGTTATACCAGGATAAGGTTGTCTCGATGTATTAATTCGTCCTCGCCACTCATGTCAAGTGCAGACTGCACTTCGAGAGTGCTAAGTCCCTTTATGATTTCAGTTTCCTTGGCACTGTAGTTAATCAATCCTCTGGCCACTTCTATACCAGAGTCATCAACACAGCTTACAAAATCGCCTCGTCTGAAGTCGCCCTCCACACCCATTACTCCCACAGGGAGCAGACTTTTTCCCTTACTACTTAATACATCCACTGCGCCCGCGTCCAATATCAATCTTCCATGCACCCTCAATTGTCCAGCAAGCCACTGTTTTCTCGCGGCTAAAGGCTTTTTATTCGCAAATAGAAGCGTGCCAACTCTATCAGCTGCCGCGACTTTACACATAACATTATCTATACGTCCTCCGACAATAACAGTACTACACCCGGAATTACCAGCTTGCCTGGCCGCTTGCAATTTCGTGATCATGCCACCACGGCCAATCTTGCTCAAGCTTTCACCAACCAGCTCATCGAGATCTTGACTGTCACAGCTAGCCTCAGAAATCAGTTTTGCTGAGGTCTCTTTGGCCGGGTCAGCAGAATAGAGTCCATCTCTATCGGTTAAAATAACCAATAAATCAGCATCTATGAGGTTTGCCACCATCGCCGCAAGACAATCATTATCCCCAAATCGAATCTCTTCAGTTGAAACGGTATCATTTTCGTTTGCAATCGGTACAATCCCGTGCTTCAGGAGGGTTACGAGCACACTGCGGGCATTTAGATAACGTTGTCGATTAGCGATATCGTCGTGACCTAATAGTATTTGAGCGCTGTTGCGATGCAAGTTTCGAAAACTCTCCTGATATGCCTGAACCAGACCGGTCTGTCCTACTGCTGCTGAGGCCTGTAACTCTGCAATCTTCTTAGGTCTCTCGGTCCAATTAAGCCTTACCATTCCCTCAGCGATAGCACCAGACGAAACAAGGACGACCTCTATACCTCGATTTATTAAATAGTCTATCTGACGAACCCAAGAGTCGATTGCACCTCTATCAAGCCCCAGCCCGCGATTAGTAAGGATAGAACTTCCGATTTTTACCACCCAACGACGAGTTCCGCTTATAAAAGTTCGACTCACAACTCAAACGTACTCCCATGCTTTAGTTAAAATAAACTACTCAGAGTAGACTACTTCCGTCTTATCCTCCATATCTCCTCGACTTTCCTCCTTAAGCTTGCGACGTCTCAAATTATCAAATTCGGCAATTCGAGCTGTTGCTTCTTGCTGCACTCGGCGAATCCTTGTGTCGGAGCGTTTTCTGGCCTCCTCGGAAGTCGTTTCATTTGCTTTTAGAATCTCGAGGTACTCTAAAATTGCTCTACATAGCGATTCTGTTCCCTCTGATCGAAGGCTGGAGATTCTGAATACTGGATATTTCCATCGCAATTCGCTTAACAGATCGTCAATCAAGTTGTCAACATCNTCTTTAGGCATCAANTCNATCTTATTAATNANTAGCCAACGNTCTCCGGCATATANNGNAGCACTAAATCTCTCGAGCTCTTTTTCNATNANTAATNCTCGATCTAAAATNCTNGAGCNATCGAAAGANGACACTTCNACAACATGCAATAATAATCGAGCTCGCGTNAGGTGCTTTAAAAATCGTATCCCCAAGCCAGCTCCNGCCGAGGCTCCTTCAATCAAACCTGGANTGTCTGCGACAACGAAACTTTTAGCNGATTTGCACTCAACAACACCNAAAGATGGCACCAGAGTCGTAAAAGGATAGTCTGCGACTTTAGGGCGNGCCGCAGATATGGACCTAATAAAAGTTGATTTTCCTGCATTTGGCAAACCCACTAAAGCAGCATCTGCGAGCAGTTTTAACTCAAGTCTAATCGTCCTTTCCTCTCCCTTTTGTCCTAATGATGTTTTACGAGGCGCACGATTTGTGCTCGATTTATAGCGACTATTACCCAGGCCATGAAAGCCGCCTCGACAAACCACTAACGATTGACCCGNTTCAGTTANGTCGCCCAGTATGTCTCCATGGTCATGGTCAATAATTGTGGTTCCTGGCGGGACAAAAAGNACCAAATCGTCCCCTGACGCGCCAGTGCAATTACCTCCACCTCCTTTAGATCCGCTTTTTGCAACAAAGCTTCTCTGGTATCTAAANTCAAGTANGGTNGTTAACTCCCCGTGCGCTGTGAGCACTACATTGCCACCTTTACCTCCATCACCACCGTCTGGGCCACCCTTTGGAATATATTTCTCTCTGCGAAAACTCATACATCCGTCTCCGCCATTTCCTGCTCGAACTGTCACCACCGCTTCATCGACGAATTTCATTAATCTTTTTGCCCCTCTATGGAAAGAACTCGCCACACTGGTTCTTTGAACTCAAATATCGTACCTTTGNGAGTAAAAAAAAAGCCCCTTCACTAGGGGCTTTTTTTTTACTCACAANATTTATTGAGAAACCACCTCAACATACTTCCTATTGAAAGAACNTTTTTTTACAAACNTAACCACCCCATCTGACTTTGCAAACAACGTATGGTCTTTTCCAATCCCAACATTAAGTCCGGGATGAAATTTAGTACCTCGCTGTCGAATTATGATACCTCCAGCATTTATTGTCTGNCCTCCATAAACTTTAACNCCCANACGTTTGCTTTTCGAGTCTCTTCCGTTTCTAGTGCTGCCGCCCGCCTTCTTGTGCGCCATAAAGCCCCCTCATNTCAGCCCGAAACAATTTCTTTGATTTTAACCTCAGTGTACCACTGCCTATGGCCTTGCTGGGTCCTAGAGTGTTTGCGCCGTCGAAATTTTATTACTTTNACCTTTTGGTCTCGCTTNTGGCNNACCACCTCAGCTANAACCTTACTGCCTTCCACCAANGGGGTTCCAATTTGAGCACTCGCACCCNCCCCAAGCATAAGCACTTGAGTAAAATCCAAAATAGTTCCCTCTGCGACATCAAGCTTTTCTAGCCTCAAGGTCTCTCCCTCCACAACCCGATGCTGTTTGCCCCCGCTTATTATCACCGCGTACATCAACTACCCCACTGTAACCTGATCTAACAGCTGCTAAGTTTCTATCTAGTCCATCAAAACCACAAAAAAATAAACGGCACGGAGTGTAAAACAACATCAACAAAGTCGCAAGCACAATCAATCCAATGGATTTACCGTATGACGNATAATTATCGTAACCATATCATTGAAGCATTACGCCCTGTCATTTTATCTCTTCTAACCGAAAAAAAAGATTTTTGATCTGAAAAAGTACAGCAATTTCCACCGTACACTTGATGGACTCCAANGTGACTTAACTGAATTTTAGNTAATTCACACAAATCTAGCNTGAAGCGATCTTTTGTAGGCTTAAACACCTGTGACAAGCGATCAGCATAATTACTCTCGTCCGCACCATTTAAAAAAGATCGTCTCACATCTTCATTTACCTCATAAGCATCCACTCCAATCGATGGACCAAGGTAAACTAAAACGTCAGAAGGATCACCAAATAACGATACTGCCCGCGAAATAATCCCCTTAGCCAGGCCTCTCCAGCCGGCGTGAACTGCAGCCACCTGATCACCGCGGCGATTACACAATAGTATGGGCACACAATCAGCAGTCAATACCAAACAAACACGATTCTGCTTACGGCTATAGCTCCCGTCGGCCATTATCCCATCCTGACTTTCGTCAGCATCAACGATCGTTGTTCCATGAACTTGATCAAGCCAAAGTGGTGATTTAAATCCACCAATTTGTGCCAACAAATTTCGTCGATTGGATGCAACGGAGCTCGGATCATCGCCAACATGCGCCGCAAGATTGTTACTTCTGAACGGAAAGCTACTTATACCACCATATCTGAATGTAACTGCGCTCATGACTGTTTTTGGCGCGGGCCACATTGGAGTAAACAAATTTCTTTTTAGATATCCTCTACGTGACACGAGAATATTCTAAGTCGCAAAGCAAAGTCTCGATATCCCCTGGCAAGGGAATGCTCCAAGTCATATTTTTTTTTGACACTGGATGTTCAAAAGTCAGAGAGGAGGCATGTAAAGCCTGGCGAGGAAATGTGGCCATAGCATCTGATGCATCAGATACGCTTGGAGAATTTGCCCCATATGCTGGATCGCCAACAATCGGATGCTTTATGTGGGCCATATGTACCCTAATTTGATGAGTTCGACCGGTCTGGAGCCGGACGTGCAATAAGGTACAGTCGGTGTATCTCCTGAGAATGTTAAAGTAAGTTACCGCCTGTTTCCCGCCATNCACCACCGCCATTTTAGTTCGCGATCTGGGATGCCGACCAATCGCTTGGTCTATTTTTCCTGCACTCTCTACTAACCCTCGAACCAAAGCCAAATATTCTCGTTGAACTGTCCTTGCTTGTAATTGCGATACCAAATTCATGTGCGCGAAGGGTGTCTTAGCTACCACCATAATACCAGTAGTATCCTTGTCTAATCTATGTACAATTCCACCTCGGGGCAAATGTCGAAGTTTAGGGTAATGGGCTAGTAATCCGTTTAAGAGTGTTCCCTGCCAGTTCCCAANCGCCGGATGGACAACGAGATTAGAAGGCTTATCGAGGACAATGATATGGTCATCCTCGAATACCAAGCCGAAAGATATTTTTTCAGCTTGCCAGTAACCCTCAGGGACGCTTTCTGCGTTCAAATAAAGATGCTCGTTCCCTTGGACCCGATAATCAGGAGCTTTTTGATGTCCGTTAACGGTAAGTGAGCCATTCTTAATCCACTGTTGCAACCGCGAACGAGAGTAGTCAGAGAACAAATGGGCTGCAATCTTGTCGAGCCGCATCCCTGCATCCTCCTCATCAACCTGAGCTTGTCGTGATACTATATTTTGTATATGTCATACCCTCGTGAGGCATCTTGGGTTGCTGGAGTTCCAACACATAACCAAAAACGCTTGTAAACTAAAAATAGGGACCAAATAAGCATTGATTGGTTTCAATAAGTTTCCTATGTTTAAATAACCACAGGAAACACTNTTAATCTGGCAAATATAGAATATCACATGAAAAACAAATATTTAATATCGCTAATTTGTTGCATTCAAATCTTCTCAGGTTGTGCATGGTTTGGGGCGAGCGAAAACGAATCCGAAGAAGAATTCGACGGTTACTCTGAAAAAGATTTTTATGAAAAAATTCAAAGTAGTCTTGAGTCAGGAAATTGGTCTGTTGCAATTGCCAATCTTCAGATGTTGGAGTCGCAATTTCCTTTCGGCAAGTATGCGGAGCAGGGACAACTTGAGTTAATTTATAGTTACTATAAAACTGGAGATTATGAAGCAAGTGTGTCTACTGCAGAGCGCTTCCTCCGATTACACCCTCAACACCCCAATGTGGACTATGCGCTATATTTGAAAGGACTCTCCGAAATACAGCAAACTTCAGGTTTCTTTGACAGNTTTTTGCCAACTGACAATACGCACAGGGATATAGGAACTGCGCGTGAGGCATTTTCAACACTTCGAGACTTGATCATTCGTTTTCCTGAGAGCCCCCACTCCCAAGACGCAAGAGCAAGACTGGTGAGTCTCCGTAATACCCTTGCAAGGGCTGAAATTCATGCAGCCAATTATTATTTTTCTAGAGGAGCTTATTTGGCAGCAGCAAATCGGGGTCGATATGTGGTTGAGAATTTCCAACGCACCCCTTCAGTCCCCGATGGACTCGCGGTCACTGCACAAGCATACAAAATGTTAGGAGCCTCAGAGCTTTCGGATAATGCTGTTCGCGTCCTGGCTGAAAATTTTCCTGACTACCCGCAACTAGACGCGAAAGGAAATTTTGATTTCAACGCTCGGCTTCTATCACAAACTGNCGGCTTGTTAGATAAAATAACATTTGGAAGAATTTCTCGAGGTGAACCGCCTGCATTTGATACTCGTAATATTTATAAATTGAGTCAAAATGGTGAAGACACGAGAACAGATCATTCTCCGAATTGCGGTGAGGCCGCGGGTGAGAATGAGAGTTACTTCGAAAAAGTAGAGCGTTTAGCGGATCGTTTAGACCGAAGCATTAAATCCCTGCTACCGAAGCGTTTCTCTGGTCCAGTAAAATGCAAATCAGATAAATAGGTGAAAAGAATTAGTAATGAAGTGTGAGATACATAAAAAAATTGTCNAAGAAATGCGTGTGCTTCCGGAAATAGATCCGCAGTACGAAATAGATAGACGGGTCAAGCTCATAAGCAGGACCCTGAAGACCTCGACTGCCAAATGCCTTGTATTAGGGATTAGCGGAGGCGTAGACTCGGCAACATGTGGTCGTCTGGCGCANCTCGCNGTAGAGGAACTTAACAGAAGCGAAGGTGGGNATAANTACCAGTTTATAGCGGTAAGGCTCCCATATGGGACTCAAATTGATGAGAACGATGCCANGATNTCATTNGACTTNATAAAGCCTAGTNCNTGTCTTGCGATNGATGTAAAGCCAGGTGTGGATGGAATTCACACTGAAGTAGCTCGTTCACTTCTANACGCCGGCTTTAGAGGGCCAAACAATANTGAACTTGACTTTGCAAAAGGCAACGTCAAAGCCAGAGCTCGAATGACAGCTCAGTATGAGGTGGCCGGAATCTTGAGAGGCTTAGTGCTGGGGACAGATCATTCCGCTGAAAACATCACGGGTTTCTACACAAAGTTTGGCGACGGTGCATGCGACTTAGCGCCACTATTCGGCCTGAGCAAGCGGCAAGTGAGGTTGATAGCTAAAGAGTTAGGGGCACCCGATTCCATACTTAAAAAGACTCCCTCAGCTGATTTAGAATG
>PBJN01000016.1 GCA_002720735.1 Porticoccaceae bacterium | reverse complement strand
GGAAGAAAGTAGAGATCTTTATCTTGGTTTAAAAGATACCGTGATACCGGGTTATGATGGTGTGATGCGGTTGGCTATTGAAGAAATTTACGATTCACACTACCGACAGCAACTAGTGAAGAGGGGCTTGCAGTACCGATATGAGCTTATCGACGCTCAGGCGGCTAGGTTAATCTCAGATCCTCCAGAAAGGGCTCTTTGGGGCGTGCCTGACAACACTACTGGACGAAAATTATATAAATTGGTGCGGCATTTGAAAAGGTACGGTATTCCCGAAAGGAGGGCTCATGTATCAATATCTCGCATGAGCGCTGGCGGCGGAGATCAATACGGAAGCTTCAATGCGCCAATCGCTGAGGATGGAATCATTAAAGTTATTGTAGATGGGCAAGAAAAGCATGCGAGAAAAGTAAGGAAGGGTGACCCAATACTTTTCATGTCAAATGACCGACTTGCTATTAAGGATTGGGTAAGTCAGGTTTTCAGAGAAGCATCAAATAACGACAAAGAGGTATATTTTGGGTTGAAGCGCGAGTACATGCAGTATGATGAGGTTTTTAGCTCAGTTATATCTGAAGTCAGGCATGAGCTTGCCCGCCGGGATACACCTCCACCCTCCTATATGATTATGCGGCCATCTAGTCAATTGAGAAAGATGATAACTGATCCACCCAGAAACGCTCTGTATCCCGCCCAAAATTTGGATGGTGACATATTCTCGGATATTGCCGCAGCTTTAGGAGGAAGCCTTGCGACGGCGAGCTCAATTATTGAAAGTAAAGATGGGACCATGCTNTACGAAGCNCCTCATGGTACTGCNCATGATTTATTNGAGAATTATGTNCAATCGGGTGGNAAGGAAGCGGTATTTAACTCTTCAGCCCTACTCTNTGCCGTGGCAAATAGCTTGGAGAATTTAGGTTTAAAAGAATCCAANANAGCTCTAGTTCGTTACNCAAAAAANCTNAAAGAAGCGCTCATAATCACNGTGGACAAGGGGNTCATAACTGGAGATTTAAATGGTAAGACAACGGATCCAAATAATGAAACTGTGGTTGATTTATTCGGATTTTTGGACGCAGTTGAACAAAATTTGAAGAATCTCCAGATTGAGTAATTNGTTCTTTCCTCAGACGTGAGTCAATTCAAAACGGAAATAATCATGCCAAGACCATTGTTAATAATAGATTCTGGGAGCGGAGGCTTCACTATCTTAAAGTCAATCTTGACAAAAATACCAGATTTATCTTTTACATATACTGCCGATTATGGTGGTTATCCTTATGGAGGACTCTCTGCGATGGAGATTATTTCCCGGGTGAAACAATTGGTTTCGCTATCACAAAATCAGCGTGATCACGGAATGATTGTTGTTGCCTGTAATACGGCGAGTACCCACACGTTGCCCGCCCTCAGGGCGGAATATGATATCCCAATAGTTGGTGTTGTTCCAGCGATAAAGCCAGCGTGTGAGCGTTATCCAGGAGGGGAAATATTATTATTAGCTACTCCCTCAACGGTTGGGGGGGCTTATATCGATAATTTGGTAAAGATATATGCGAGTGGGGTTGGCGTCCATCGTTTTGGAAGCGTAGACTTGGTGAGAGTAGCNGAGGATTCATTACACACAGGTGAGAGTATAGAGCTTGTTCGCGAGGNGGTCGGAGGTATCGCTAATTTGAGGTACGACGCAATTGTGCTTGGATGTACGCACTTCCCACTAATCGCAACAAGCCTGAAAAAGATTTTTAATGGAGCTGATGTAATTGATAGTGCCTCNGGGATTGCGGAGCGGGTTCAAATGTTAGGCGCCGATTCGCTCTGCCAAGGTGCCTGTAAACGCTTTTTTGTCACTGGAGACTCTCCACCTCCTTTTAATTTTTTGCGCCAGTTTGGATTATCTAAACCACAAATTTTGCAGATGCCCCTTTTAGCNGTTTNAAGGTAGNCTATATACTGGTACANGTTGTNTGATAAAGTTAAGCACGACTTCGATGGCCAGCGGTTCATTCTCGCCACGGCTGCGATGACAATATTCAACTTGACCATTGCTCAATCCCTTTTCACCAATCACTAATCTATGAGGTATACCGATCAATTCAATATCGGAAAGCATATTCCCCAAACGCATCTTTTGCATGTCCATAAGTAATACATCGTAGCCAGCTGCCATCAATTTTTTGTACATATTTTCGCTATACTCTTTAACAATTGGTGACTTNTGAAGATTTATGGGAATTATTGCAATCTGGAAAGGGGCGATAGGCTCGGGCCATATTATTCCCTTNCCATCATGATTCTGCTCTATGGCTGCTGCTGCCAACCTTCCTACTCCAATACCATAGCAACCCATATACATTGGTGTATCTTGACCAACCTTGTCCAATACCGTTGCTTTCATCAANGAGCTGTAGTTTTTGCCCAATTGAAAAATATGGCCTACCTCGATACCACGAGCGATTTTTAATCTTCCGATCCCATCAGGACTTGGATCACCATTGATNACATTTCTCAAATCTGCAACTTTGAAAGAGGGGCAGTCTCTGCCCCAACAAACTCCAGTGAAGTGAAAGTCCTCCTTGTTGGCTCCACATGTGAAAGATCCAAGTGCTGCAGCACTGTGATCAACGAACAGATCCACTTTTAGATTAACGGGTCCGATAGATCCAGTTGAGCAACTAGTCAATTCTTTAATGTGGGCCTTGGTAGCTAGTTCAATTTCACCGTGAGATTGAAGAACTTTTTCGGCCTTCAACATATTAAGTTGGTGATCTCCCCGGAGAACTACGGCAGATAACTTTTTGTCACCATTTCCTCTTTTTGAACAGATGAGCAGAGTCTTTACCACCCTGGTCTTACAGATATCTAAAAACTCACAAAGTTGCTCTATAGTTTTGATTCCGGGCGTCTTAATTTCGGCCAAGAGGGGAGGTTTTGTGATCACTTCCAATTTTGGGGCAATAGCTTCAGCTTTTTCAATATTTGCAGAGTATCCGCTCTTGTCCGAAAAGGCGATTGCATCTTCTCCAGAATCTGCTATCACGTGAAATTCATGAGAGTGATTTCCGCCGATACTTCCAGTGTCTGCAATAACCGATCGGTAATTTAGTCCGATTCTTGATAAAATTTTCCCGTAAGTGTCGAACATGACTTCGTAAGTCTGCTGGAGCGACGTTTGGTCTAAATGGAAGGAATAGGCATCTTTCATGCAAAATTCTCTGGTTCGCATGATTCCGAAGCGTGGTCTTATTTCATCTCGAAATTTTGTTTGTATCTGGAATAAATTAATGGGTAGCTGCCGATAACTTCGAATCTCATTTCTAGCAATATCCGTGATCACCTCCTCGTGAGTCGGGCCTAAGCAAAAATCTCTCTCTTGCCTATCTTTTAATCTGAGGAGTTCAGGACCGAATTTGCTCCAGCGTTGAGACTCTTGCCATAGTTCTGCCGGCTGCACTAATGGCATGCTGAGCTCTATTGCACCGGCATTATTCATTTCTTCACGGATGATCGACTCAATCTTTCTGAATACCTTGAGTCCAAGGGGAAGCCAAGAATAGAGGCCAGAGGCATGTTGTCTAATTAAGCCCCCACGGAGCATTAACTGATGGCTTATGATCTCTGCATCAGAAGGCGCTTCTTTTTGTGTATTTAGNAAATATTTGCTGGCACGCATCCCTTTNACTCACTCTGTACANTAATTAATTTAGTTTAAATTGCATGTGCGGTCTGGTAAAGCATTACCACTGTTACCGTCTGGTTCTTGTTATTCAAAAGATGTAGGGGAAACCAAGAGTCTTCTTCACTAACAAGGTCCATTTTTCAAATTCTTTTGAATATCNTTGGTCGGCCATTCTCGGATACGTATTCATATTGTATACTGAAGTTAGNCCGCCACCGCTATGTTTGTGGACAAGTTAAACTAACAGATACTTATGCCCATCTATGAATATCGATGTTCTTCTTGCCATTTTGAAAAAGAAATACTGCAAAAGCNCAGCGATCCCGAGCTTTCAAGATGCCCAGCTTGNGGNAGGNCTACTTTTAAGAAACAAATTTCTGCAGCAGCTTTTCGTCTTAGTGGAAGCGGTTGGTATAAAACAGATTTTGAGACAAAAAAACAGCGAAATATCAGCGGCGATGTTGATACAAAAGAAGTTTCAGATTCAAAAAACGGTAGCTGTAAGGAAGTTTTAGCAAAAGAGGCCAATAAAAGCTCCATTTGTAATGACGCTACTGAGTAAAATTTGGTGATTTAGGGGATAGTTTGCTATGCATCGATCAATTTACTGCGGGGTCATCTCGCGTGACAATCTCGACGAAGACATAACGGTATGTGGATGGGTCGATCGGAGACGTGATCATGGCGGAGTCATTTTTATTGACTTAAGAGATAGGAAGGGAATAGTGCAGGTTGTGTTCGATGGTGATGCAGGAGATCATTTCGCTCATGCCGACCGTGTTCGGTCAGAATATGTGCTTCAGGTCACTGGGAAAGTTCGTGCCCGAACCCCAGAGACGGTTAACCCGCAAATGTCTACTGGTGAAATAGAAATTTATGGAGTGTCTTTGGAAATTCTAAATCGCTCTAAAACGCCACCCTTTCAGTTAGATGAGCACGTCACTGTCGGGGAAGAAATTCGCCTAAAATACAGGTATGTGGACCTCAGGCGTCCGGAAATGCAGAGGGCCCTTTTTTTGAGGTCAGAGGTCACTCATTGCATCCGGAACTATTTAGCTCATCATGAGTTTCTTGATATAGAAACACCTATTATGACAAGAGCAACTCCTGAGGGTGCGAGAGACTACCTGATCCCCTCGAGAACGTACCCTGGCCAATTTTTTGCGATGCCACAATCTCCTCAGCTTTTTAAACAAATGCTAATGGTAGCGGGGTGTGATCGATATTATCAGATTGCTAAATGTTTTCGGGATGAGGATCTTCGGGCAGACCGTCAGCCTGAATTTACGCAAATTGATTTAGAGGCATCTTTTGTTGATGAGTTAGATGTTATGTCGTTTTCTGAGGAGATGATTAAGGAAATATTCTCTAAGTATATGGCGGTTGATTTGGGTGTATTTCAAAAAATTTCCTATGCTGAGGCGATAGAGCGATTCGGCTCGGATAAGCCAGATTTGAGAATCCCACTGGAGTTAGTGGAGATCAAAGATCTTCTAATTGACATTGAGTTTAGGGTTTTTTCAGTACCTGCAAATGATCCAGATAGTAGAATTGCTGCGCTTAAAGTGCCGANAGGGGCACATATGTCAAGGAAAAAAATAGATGAATATACTGAATTTGTGGGCATTTATGGAGCAAAAGGCTTGGCTTGGATCAAAATAAATTCGGTTAATCAGGGAGTNANTGGATTTCAGTCGCCTATCATAAAGTTTTTGGGTGAAAAAGTNACCCTAGCTATAATGGAACGAGTTTCGGCAGAAGACGGTGACATAGTTTTTTTTGGAGCAGATAAGTCGTCTGTAGTTTCTGAGGCATTAGGAGCGCTGAGAAATCGAATTGGCAGAGATTATAATCTATACTCTTGCGGCTGGGCTCCAGTTTGGGTTGTTGATTTCCCCATGTTTGAAAAATCAGATGGAGGTGAGTTAAATGCGCTGCACCATCCGTTTACTGCACCTGTTTGCTCCGTTGACCAACTCATAGATGCTCCACACGACGCTTTGTCGAGAGCTTATGATATCGTTTTAAATGGTTTTGAGTTGGGTGGAGGTTCGATTAGGATCCACGATCCAGTAATGCAAGCAGCGGTTTTTGAAGTTTTGGGAATATCTCATAAAGAACAACGGGACAAATTTGGATTCTTATTAGATGCGCTAAAATTCGGAGCGCCTCCACATGGNGGTATAGCCTTTGGTCTTGATAGGCTATTGATGTTGATGTTAGGAGCGGAGAGTATCCGAGATGTTATTGCTTTTCCTAAGACTCAAACAGCCTCATGTCTCCTCACTGATGCGCCTAGCAGTGTAGAGACAAAGCAGCTAAGGGAGCTGGGTGTGAGACCTAATAAAGTGGGCGGCAAGGTCCCAGACGAGCAGTGATTGGGAGATTACTATGGCTGGACATAGCAAATGGGCCAACATAAAACATCGCAAAGCTGCGCAGGACTCGAAGCGGGGCAAAATATTTACTAAATTAATACGTGAATTAGTCGTAGCNGCTAAAGCCGGTGGCCCCAATCCCGACGATAATCCTCGTCTTCGTGCGGCGGTTGAAAAGGCGCTTGGGGCAAATATGAGAAGAGATACGGTTGACAAAGCGATTTCCCGAGGGGAGGGAGCTGGGGATAGTGATAATTATGACGAACTAACATACGAGGGTTATGCGCCAGGTGGCGTGGCAATTTTAATTGAGTGTATGACAGATAATCGGAACCGAACTGCAGGTGAGGTTCGACATGTTTTCAACAAGAGAGGCGGCAATTTAGGCACCGATGGTTCAGTATCGTATCTCTTTAGACGTGTCGGCATAATTAGTTACTCCGCTGATATTGATGAGGAGGCAATTTTTGATGCAGCGTTGGAGGCGGGCGCAAATGACGTCACAATTAATGAAGAGGGTACAGTGAATCTGGAGATAGATTTCGAGCAATTTCNTGCTGTCAAGGATCGCCTCTCAAACCAAGGATTTATGCCCAAGGATTCTGAGACNATCATGCTAGCTACCCANCAAGTCCAATTAGATCAAGCGGCCACAGAAAAATTTCTTGCTCTCGTTGATGACTTAGAGGATCTTGATGATGTTCAAAATGTTTACTCAAATGCTACAATCCCTCNAAATTTTTGGGATNAACCCGGTAATAATTAGGATTGGATATCCACTATTGACCATTGGTGTTACATATCGATATAAAATTCCTTCGGGGACCCTAAGTGGAAGAGCTTTTTTTTCTCAACAATGGGTGAGCACGTGTGCTCACTTTGCATGAGAAGTTTTGGGCCCTGGCGAGTTTTAATTTGCTCCAATNATGAGTATGAGGCCTCGACTATGAAAAAACTGTCAATTGTTTTAAAAAAAGACTTCTTCGGTNTAACTTTTCGAGTTTTACAGACAATTTTTCTTCCTTTTTTGTGCGGTCTCTTAATCTCCTGTGACCAAAAGGGAGAAGATGTTTCTATAAAACAGAGTCCTAATGATAACCGAATGTACCGGTACCTCGAGTTACCGAATAAAATGCGGGTCCTAATTGCATCAGACCCCTCAAGTGATAAGTCCGCCGCGGCATTGACCGTTTATCGGGGTAGTTACCATAATCCAGAAAATCGGCCGGGACTCGCACATTTTTTAGAGCACATGCTTTTTATTGGTACCGAAAAATATCCAGCAATTGATTCTTTTCAGAAATTTATAACAGGTAATGGGGGTTACTCAAACGCATATACGGCTACCGATCATACAAATTACTTTTACGACATTCAGCCGGATGCTTTTGAAGAGTCTTTAGATCGATTTGCGCAATTCTTCATTGCACCCTTGTTGTCGCCCGAATACGTTGAGCGCGAAAAAAAGGCTGTTCACTCAGAGTATAAAATGCAGTACAAGGATGATTCGCGTCGTGGTTACATGGCAGCAAAGGAGGCTCTTAATCCTGAACATCCTGCTCGACGTTTTTCAATTGGTTCGTTAGAGACCCTCGCTGGTGATATCGAAGAGGATTTAAAGCGTTTTTTTCGGATGAACTATTCCTCAGATCAAATGGCACTGGCGATTTTGTCCAACAAATCTTTAGATGATATGCAGCGAATTGTGGGGAGTGTATTTGGAGCAATCCAAAATCGAGATATTGGGCCTAGGTATATATCAGTTGCTCCTCTAACAGACAAACAGGTGCCAGCAATTTTGTCCTCGAGACCGTTGAAGGAGATATATACCGTGAGCTACAACTTCCCGATACCTAATCCAAGGTCTCATTTCAAAGAAAAGCCAGTAGACTATATTTCGAATCTAATTGGCCATGAGGGTGAGGGTAGCCTCCACCAATCCCTACTTAAAAATGGTTGGATCGAAAGTTTGAGCGCCGGAACTCAGGACTTCGACCGAAATAGTAGCGTGATGTCTATAAATATAAAACTAACAAGCGACGGAAGATCTCACATCCCCCAAATCTCCGACATGGTGTTTGAGTACATTGATATTTTGAATATTGAAGGCCCCCAGTTATGGCGTTTTCAGGAGCAGTCTTCGTTAGCATTGCTCAAATTCCGTTTCCAAGAAAAAGGCACTCCTATTGATTTCGTATCCTCAATTGCTCCTATGATTGATAAATACCCGCCAGAGGATCTTTTGGTATTTCCTTATGTCATGGAAAATTTTGATACTTCCTTAATAAAAGAGTATTTAGGATATTTAACGAGGGAAAATGTTCTAGTCGAGCATGTAGATCCCGGTGTTACAGTGTCCTCAAAAGAAAAATATTTTGATGTTCCCTATTCACTTGTTCTTGGACCAATTCCTAGGGGGAACGCGAGCAAGTCCCATATGTCTCTGCCTTCTCCTAACATATTTATCCCAGAAAATATCGGATTATTGTCGGGAGACAATCTTCCAATGTCTAAGAGAATAGAGGATGAATCTGCTCAAATTTGGCTTGATACAGATGTTGAATTCGGGGCTCCAAGAGCGAACGTTATTTTAAATTTATTTTTCGACGGTGGCCTCCAAACTCTTGAGGATAATGCTAGGGCAAGGTTGCTTTCAGAAATGGTAAATGATTCGTTAATAACTGAAACATATCCTGCACTTCTTGCAGGCTTGAGTTACAGCCTTACTGAGTCTGACAAAGGCTTTGTTATTACGGCCACAGGTTATAACGATAAATTAGTTGGTTTGTTGGGAAATGTTCTCCAATCTGTTACAGACAACCCTTTAGATGCAAGACGATTTTTGACTATAAAGGAAAGTTTGACAACTGCCCTGCATAATTTATCGAAAGATCGCCCATATATGCAGACTCTTAGAGCGCTTCAAGACGAATTACTATCAGCAAGCTGGCCCCCCGACAAGCTATTGGAAGAGATCAATCATGTTGAATTTAATGATCTAGAGGCATGGCGTGAGGAGCGATTTAGACGGGTTACCGTTATGGCGGCAATGCATGGAAATGTAGCACAGGATGATGTCCTCCACCTTCGTGAGATCTTACGTGAAAACCTTAATTTAACAAGGGTTGATATCCGTCGCTCGAAGCTAAAAACAATTGCCGAAAATGAGAGTGTAGATGTTAATGTTGACCACGATGATGCTGCAGTATTGATGTACGTGCAAAATCCTGATGATACATACAGAACTCGAGCCATGAGTGCGCTAGCAGCACAGCTCTTACGCTCACCATATTTTTCTGAGCTCAGAACTCAGCAACAACTTGGATATGTTGTTCACACGAGCACTAGGAGATTTCGTGACCGAACCGGTAATATTTTTTTAATACAGTCTCCGGTGATGGGTGTGAGTGGTTTAGAGGCGGCCTCACAAAAGTTTCTGAGAATATATCTTGCTGAGTGGCCTAAACTCTCCCAAGAAAAATTTCTAGAACAAAAACTTGGCCTTATGAATCGTCTGACCCAGAAGGACAAAAATTTAGGGGAGAGAAGCCGACGGTATTGGGCAGACTTAGAAAATGAAAACTATAAGTTCGATAGCCAGCAACGTATAGCAGCAGAAGTTGAGTCTCTTACTAAGTCTGATATGTATGTTTTTCTGAAAAAATTAGTTGAACGGATTTCTGATCAAAGATTATTAATATATAGCAATGGTAAATTTACGTCGAAGTCAATTTCTGGGTAGTTGATTAATTTGATGTCAACTCGGCGAAGCGTGGCATAAGATAAATTTTTTCCTGCGCTACAGTAAATTTGACGAGGTATAGAAATAATAAATTCGAATTGAATGGTTTTTGAGATAATAAAAAATTTATGATAAGAGTAATTGGAATTGATCCAGGATCACGTCGAACAGGTTTTGGTATTATTGATGTCTGTAAAACGAAATTGACTTACGTTGCTAGCGGAATCATTCACTTAAAACAAAAAATCTTCTTTGATCGGTTGAGAGTCATTTTTGACGATCTAAGTGAGGTTATGGACCATTATAAACCAGAGCAAATGAGCGTGGAGGAGGTGTTTTTTGCACGCGACCCCCGTGCAGCGCTTAAGCTTGGTCAAGCCAGAGGNGTCGCATTGTTAGCTGGAGTAAAATTTGGTATTGATATTGGTGAATACTCCGCAAAAAGTATAAAACTATCGGTGGTGGGTTCGGGATCTGCGGATAAAAGTCAAGTGCAACTNATGGTTGCAACTCTATTAAAACTATCTTCGCCGCCACCTGAGGACGCAGCCGATGCATTGGCGGCCGCAATATGCCATGCTCACAGCATGACNACCAATCTAAATTTAAAAGGATCAATAGATAACAGCTATGCGCGTGGTCGAAACAATTGAACTAATTAGATTTGTGAACATGAGCACTAAAGTTTTTATCTAGGTTTTTTGAAAGTATTGTGATATTCGCAGTCAGCAGAGGAAAGATATGATTGCACAGCTAATTGGCATCATCGTGGAGAAGCAGTCTGATAGTCTTCTGATTGATGTGAGTGGAGTTGGTTACGAGGTCATGATTTCATTGACAAGCTTTTTTGATACGCCAGAGATCGGGGCTCAAATAAAACTTCTTACCCACTTTATTGTTCGCGAGGACGCGCAGTTATTATATGGCTTCACGACGCATGAGGAGAGAAATTTATTTCGTCACTTAATCAAAGTAAATGGCATTGGACCAAAGCTAGGATTAGCTATTTTATCTGGGATGACGGCAGCTGAGTTTGCCCAATGTGTTCNAAAGAATGATTTGAAAAGTCTTGTNNCTCTGCCGGGNGTCGGAAAAAAAACAGCAGAGCGTNTTATAATCGAGATCAAGGATAAGTTANTANCATTAACAAANNNTGAAATNNTTGAGAANTCATCTTCTGAAAGTGTAAGCAGTTCCGCTATATTNAGNGAGGCTGAGNNTGCNTTGATTGCCCTAGGATATAGACCGCAAGAGGCGAGCAAGATGGTCAGTGGCATCGCGGACAGCGGTTTTACAACCACCGAGGACTTNATAAAGGGTGCCCTNAAATGGTCAATATCGGGTAAANCAATATGAGACACGACAAGGTTAATTTTCTGGATGTATTATTAAAATAGATTGTTAGGCGGAGTNTGGCCTGAGATGATATTATTTGGATTATGAAAAGCTTGGACAAGTTATGATTGTAACAGACAGACTCATATCAGCTTTCGTAGAGGGAAATGAAGAAAAGTATGANAGGGCCCTCCGGCCTCTCTCTCTTGANGATTATGTTGGCCAAGCGGTTGTAAAGGAGCAACTAGAAATATTTATTGAGGCGGCTCGGCGTCGCTCTGAGCCGTTAGATCATTGCCTAGTTTTCGGTCCACCCGGGTTAGGGAAAACGACTCTTGCGCATATTATTGCGAATGAGATGGGTGTGAATTTAAAGACAACATCAGGGCCTGTACTTGAAAAGCCAGGAGACATAGCTGCGTTAATGACTAATCTTGATCCAGGCGACGTCCTGTTCATTGATGAAATTCATAGATTGAGCTCAGTCGTTGAAGAAATTCTCTATCCGGCTATGGAGGATTTCAACCTGGATTTTATTATCGGAGAGGGTCCTTCAGCGCGCTCAATGAAAATTGATCTTCCACCTTTCACGTTAGTGGGTGCGACTACTCGAGCGGGTTTATTAACTTCGCCACTTCGTGATCGTTTTGGAATTGTGCAGCGTTTAGAATTTTATTCCGTAGAAGACCTAACCTCGATAGTGACTCGTGCTGCAGCTATTCTTGGTGTAAAAGTAAACACTAGCGGCGCGCGAGAGGTGGCGCGACGGGCTAGAGGGACTCCAAGGATTGCGAATCGCCTTTTAAGGAGAGTACGTGATTATGCAGAGGTTAAGGGAGATGGATTTGTTGATGAGCTGATCTCAGACTCTGCTTTAAATATGCTTAGTGTGGATAGACGGGGGTTTGACCATCTTGATCGTAGACTGCTGTTGACGCTAATTGAAAAGTTTGACGGCGGTCCTGTTGGTGTTGATAGTATTTCAGCTGCNCTAAGTGAGGAGCGCGGCACCATCGAGGACGTTATAGAGCCTTACCTTATACAGCAAGGCTTCTTAACCAGAACTTCTCGGGGCAGAATTGCTACAAGACAGTCATATGAACATTTTGGATTGCCTAACCCTGAACCGAGTCAGCAAAGCGGGCAACAAAAACTTAATATAAATGATGGATAATTTTGCGCACTGTGTGAGGGTTTACATTGAGGATACTGATGTAGGTGGCATCGTATATTATGCCAATTATTTCAAGTTTATGGAGAGGGCTCGTACTGAGTACTTCAGGACACTTGGCTACAATAAGCCCGCGCTCTTGAGAGGATCTCAACTTGTCGTAAGAGATGTTTCGTTGCGTTACATAAAGCCTGCATACTTAGATGACCAACTTTTTGTGTCGGGGTCGATAAAAAAAGTAACTTCCTTCTCTCTTGAAATGACTCAGAATGTTTCACGAGAAGAGACAGTGATTGCAAAAGCCCGAGTGAAGCTTGCTTGCATCGATCCTCTTACAAAAACCTTATCAAAATTTCCCCAAACAATTTTTGAGGAATTAAAATCANAGATAAACAAGTAGCGGAGTACCGTAAGTGATAGAACAGAATTTATCGATACTTTCGTTGATAATAAACGCGAGTGTTTTAGTCCAGTGCGTTATGGGTATTCTCTTTCTTTCATCATTAATTTCTTGGATTATGATTGTTCAGAGGTGGCTGTATTTGAGCACCGCCTCTCGAAATTTTAAAGTTTTTGAGGAGACATTTTGGTCTGGTATTGACCTTACAACTTTGTATAGTGAACTTTCAGAGAATTTTCGTGACGGAAAAACAAGTGGAATTGAAAANATATTCCGTGCCGGCTTTAGTGAGTTTAGTCGTTTGGTTCGTGTCGAAGGTTCCGATGCAGACACTATTATGGAAAGTACGGACCGAGCGATGCGCATAGCTCTCTCAAAGGAGGAGGAAAATTTAAGCACTCATCTACCTTTTTTGGCAAGCGTGGCTTCGGTCAGCCCATATATTGGTCTCTTTGGGACAGTTTGGGGGATTATGAATTCGTTTCGCGGGNTGGCTATGGTACAGCAAGCCACGCTTGCAACGGTTGCTCCTGGGATCTCGGAGGCTTTAATCGCAACGGCGATGGGACTATTTGCTGCAATACCCGCGGTTATTGCATACAACCGATATGCCGCGGTTGCTGAGCGAATCAACAGTAACTATGAAACTTTTGCTGATGAATTTTCNAGTATCTTGTATCGGCAAGTTCATGCTCGTTAGAATCGTNATCTCAAAGCTATGTCTGTAAAAATTAAGAAAGCGAAAAAGAAGCTAGTCGCCGAGATTAATGTTGTCCCATACATAGACGTCATGTTAGTGCTTCTTGTGGTGTTCATGATTGCCGCCCCACTTCTTATTCAGGGCGTCAAAGTAGATTTGCCTGCTGCCAACTCTTCGCCACTAAAGTTGTCTGATAATGAGACCCTCATTGTGTCTATTAAGGCAGATGGAAGTTATTGGATCGATGATANNGGCTCCAACGTCTCTGATACGCTNGAAAATATAAAGNTTCGTGTCAGTAAAGTTTTACGACAGTCACCGAACGTGCCCGTCTTGGTATGGGCGGACGGAAACGTGGATTATTCATTTGTGGTTAATTTGATGACAGAGCTGCAAGGAGCAGGTGCAGCCAGTGTGGGTCTTGTAACNGAACCCCGAAGCNGTGNATATGAGTAGAAAATGTACTATCTAGCTGGNGTTACGGTGAGTGGGCTAATTCATTTGCTTTTGTTTAGNTTTTTGCTACTTAACTGGCAAGCTCCGTCGAAAATAATATATTTTCAACCGAAATATATTAAAGCTGAATTGGTAACGCTTTCACCAAAATTACCTGCCGAGTCGGTGCAGAGACAACAATATGATCAATTAATACCCGAAGAAAAGCGACAAGATCGNGAACGGCAAAACCACAATGTTGAAGAGCAGCAAATCNTAGAAAATAAGGATAAAAAAGTAGCAGCAGAGAGTGGGCTGAAAAAGAAAAAACTTGCTGAATTAAGAAAAAAAGANCGAGATTCTGAGGAGGCTCAAAAGAAAAAATTAGCTGAGTGGGAATCATTGTTGGATCGCGAGGCACAAGAGCTTGCAGCGCGGGAGGATGAGGAAGTTGCAAAAAGCTATTATCAGATTATTAGACAACGTCTCTCAGATAACTGGAGTAGGCCTCCAAGTGCTCGTTTAGGCATGACGGCCAAAGTCCGAATCATACTCGTGCCCACTGGGCGGGTGGTTGGGGTCGTAATCGAGAGTTCAAGTGGCGATGCGGCTTTCGACCGTTCAGTAGAGCAGGCTATCNGAAAAGTGGACCAATTTGTTGAACTNCAGGGTATGGATGATCGATTATTTGAGTTAAGATTCCGTCAGGTTACTGTTCTATTTAGCCCTGAGGATTTGAGGTTGTAAATATGGATATATGCGCTTTGGTATGTCGTAGCATAATTGTTTTCTTGTTCTCTTTTAGCGGAATAGCTTGGTGTGAACTCGTTATAAAAGTTACCAANGGAAATGATNCGCCAACCAAAATCGCAATTGCTCCGATTGTAAATGTCGGAAACCCAGCTCGTTTTGATATTAGTCGGCTTGTAGAGAATGATCTGCAACGCAGTGGTCTTTTTGTGGCGACGCCACGAGCAGATATGCTCAGTTTTCCGTCGATGGTAAAAGATGTTTATTTTCGTGATTGGCGATTACTGGGAACCGATTATTTAGTGATCGGAAAAATGTCTAGTAAAGAAACTAATAAGATCGAAATTGAGTTCAGTCTTTTGAGTATCGCTTCACAGAAAGTAATATTTAGACANAAAGTATCTGGTAGCGATACACAATTGAGAGATCTTGGACACTTAATCAGTGATAAGGTCTATAATGCCATCACTGGTATTCGAGGGATTTTTTCAACTCGCGTTGCTTATATTACTGCGATTCGTGAAGTGGATGGGGTGATTTACCGTCTGCATGTATCAGATGTAGACGGTGCANGAGAAAAATTAATGCTCAGGTCACATGAACCCATCATGTCGCCATCCTGGTCTCCTGATGCCAAGAAGCTAGCTTACGTCTCATTTGAAACTGGCAGACCAGCAATATACACGCAGAATCTCGCTACCGCGGTNAGNGAACAAATTACTAATTTTGCTGGTTTAAANGGAGCTCCAGCTTGGTCTCCAGACGGNACTACATTAGCTTTAGTGCTTTCCAAAGATGGAAATCCAGAGATTTATTTAATGGATTTGCAGAGCAAGCAACTGAACAGACTCACTCAACATTTCTCAATAGATACTGAACCGACATGGATGCCTGATGGAAAAAATTTGTTGTTTACGTCCGATAGAGGAGGCGAACCGCAAATATATAAATTAAATATTGCAACGAAGGCCATTGAGCGCCTAACATTTGAGGGTAATTACAATGCCCGAGGCAGCTTGGCTCCAGATGGTAGGACGTTAGCAATGGTTCATCGTAAAACAGGAGCATTCCACATAGCTGCATTCGATTTGCAGACGCGGCGGATTAGGGAGTTGACTACCACTTCGCTTGACGAATCGCCAAGCGTAGCACCAAATGGAGCGATGCTNATGTATGCAATGAAGCAAGAGGAGAGGGGGATGCTGGCGGCAGTTTCACTTGATGCAGGTGTTAGATACATTTTACCTGCTCGATCTGGAGATGTTCGTGAGCCTGCGTGGTCTCCTTTTATACGCTAGCGAGGATTATCTGTTATTATGTCTAAAAATGTTGTTAGGGATATCAATTTAAATTTTAAAGTATGGAGCACATGATGAATAAAACATTTACCGCTAACTCTCTAACCGTCATACTGATTGCATTACTGTTCACTGCTTGTAGCTCTACTCCTGTCGAAGAAGAGACTACTGATTCTACTACTATCCAAGAAAGTGANGTTACTACTGCAGTTGTTGAGGCGCCGGTGCAAGAGGAAGTAATGGAATCAGAGGTTTTAGCAGATACAGTATTTTACTTCGATTTTGACAAGGCAGTTTTAAGGGATGAATCCAGAGTGGCGCTTACGCAGCATGCGAGATCACTCAAAGAGTCGCCAAGAAGTATAAGATTAGAGGGGCANGCTGACGAGCGAGGCACCAGAGAATATAACATGGCTTTAGGAGAGAGAAGGGCTTATTCAGTCAAGGAGTTCTTGATACTAGAGGGGGTGTCGTCCGCACTTATAGAGGTTNTAAGTTATGGCGAGGAGAGGGCCGCAGCGTATGGAAGTAATGATGAGTCGTGGGCAATGAATCGTCGAGTAGAGCTCAAGTAANGACTTTGATTATTTATTGAATGCATAGAAAGGCTAATTTCAATAGGTACACTCGACTGCTTGTAGGAAGTTCGCTGCAGATCTTAGGCAGGGTGATTACAGGATGNGTTTTTGCCTTTAGCTTGTTGCCGGGTGTTCCTTTGTGTCAAGTGGCAGCTCCAGTTTCTGACCTCNCCGCACAAGACGCTGATNTTGNCTCCAAAGCTCAGGCNANAATGGATTCNGGGGCCGTTCCTTCAGGAGAGCGACATGTTTGTGGCTCTACAATCGNTCAGAGAGGAGTTGCGCCTATTGCGCGGCACTGTCGAAACGCTAGAGTTTCGTTTGCAGCAAGTCAAGCAACAACAGTTGGATGATTATCTTGATTTGGATCGACGATTAGCGGCTCCAGGATTAAATATCAACTCAAATGATAATCCTGCAGCAGTCGATTCGGTTATGTCGTCCCCAGATGAAATACGGAATTCTGGTTCTGTTTCCAGTTTGTCGCCCCCCGAGATCGGTCAAAATCTTGAGNTAAAACAAGATTATGATTTGGCATCAGCCTTGCTTCTCAGAGAACGTGATATAATTGGGGCGACTTTAGCTTTTAGAAATCACATCGTTAAGTACCCCACTAGTCCTTTTGTTGCGAATGCAAGCTATTGGTTGGGTGAGATTTTTTTGCTACAAGGTGAAGATGAGCANGCTAGGCTCGAATTTACAAGAATTGTTGACGACTATGCAGGACATCCGAAAGAGATTGANGCCAAGTTTAAACTTGGAAAGATTTATTTTCAGCTGGGTGAGCGGGCCCGCTCCAGAGATTTGATGGAGTCTGTCGCAAATAGTGAGGCCCCGGTTGCTGCTAAAGCTAAAAAATATCTCGAGGCGAATTTTTAGATGACTGACTGGCGGCGTGGAAAACAAGCAGGAATGGCCGAATTTTTTGATCGGTTAAACACTGCTTTGCGTGTCGGAAATAGTAGGCACTTCAAACTGAATCGTCGATTAGATGTAAATTAAATACCATCGAAAACTGCCCTGATACAATTTCTCCTTAACGCATCTTGCACTGATTTTCTTGGGCTATTGGCTCAGTCGGGAGAGCAGTTGGCTTTTAACCAGTTTATTACACGGCAAAAAACCCGTTGATCAGTAGCTTACAATTAATTTTTNCTCGATAAAATACTCTTGTAACTGAAGTCTTTTGANATTAAATCAGTGATTTAGAGCTCTGTATCGGAANGTTTTTATGCTTCTTCTCACACTGAGGTTGTGATACCATTTGAGTCTAAACTATCAGACAAATCGTAACAAAGTCGAGTTTTTTATTGAAAAAATCATCGGCAAATAACGTATCAACATTAACCACTTAAAGGTGTGGGCCGTTAGCTCAGCTGGTAGAGCAGTTGGCTTTTAACCAATTGGTCGCAGGTTCGAACCCTGCACGGCCCACCATTNTCTTGCTGTCGATGGATCGCTAGGGTAATTTATTGAAATACCCTGATTACCTGTTACAGCTTATATTAATGCAGATCGGAGCCATTTTGTTGACTTTTACGCTGTTCCGATAAAATATTAGCTGAACTTATTTGTTTCCGGGATTCTTACCTTGTTATCAAACAGGCTCATTGCTTTTTTGCTTTTTTCCGTTGTGGTCTCCTCAATATTTATGATTGGCGGCATGAATGAAACACTACGAGAAAGAACAACGCCTATATTACATCAAATTCCTCAACCTGCGGCGCAAAAACAGACGATCGAGTCACTTCTTCATGGAAATAGTTCCATAAAATCGGTGTCTAATCGCCAAAAGTCTCGGCGAGTCATACCGGAAGGCGCGGGTAAATTATCATCAGAAGAGTTGACTGAGCGGGTAAGAGATGATTTGGAACAAATCGGTGCATTAGCAAGGCCACAGGATAAATCAAAATTTAAACATCATGGGCTCTCAAAGGAACAGTTGAATCAGTTGGTCAGTTTGGAGACCCTACATGGAAGGGGCCGACCTTCAAAAATTTTATCCAGTAAATCAAATCGCGTTACCGCAATATTCCCGGACTTTAAAATCGCCGGTCTCGCCAACAAGACCATAAAAGATCTAGGTGACCATTTTGCCGGGATTGTGGAGGGTCATCGGGATTTGTTTGGAATTGCAAAGGAGGGTGTTGTTTCAGGTTCTAATGCTGATTGTATTCAGGACGTTTGTCGTATTGTTATTAAAAAATCATTTCGCGGTTTACCCGCATGGGATCATGAACTCATATTTACAACAAACAAAGAAAAACTATATTCAATTCAGGGAGAATTTTATACCCCAGATATTGGTAGGTATACAAATGAGAGGCTGTCCGAAGAGACCCTTCAGAGTTTAGTAGCAGAGTATTTTAAGAAAGGGGTGGAACAACTTGAATTCAAATCCTCTGAATTAGGGATCACCCTGGATAACGGAAGAGATTTTCTTGCTTATAAGATCGAGGTCGGATTAGGCAAATTCAAGCGATTTGAAGTTTATGTGGATGTTCAAAGTCGACGTGTTCCAAAGGTAATACCGCTTGTGCAACACGCTCAGGTGTCTGCTAGGGGGGTCGATCTCGCGGGTAATAGTGTCTCATTTCAGGCCGAGAGTCGCTCTGGTGTTTATGACATGAAGGACTCTCGGTTTCCGTTAAATGGAAGTACTCATGTTTATTCTGCTGAGGACAAGACAGGATATGAGGAAAATTACACTAGTGACGTTTATTACATATCCTCCAGTTCACCGAACTCTGGCTGGGATCCTGCCGGGGTAAGCGCAGTTAAAAATGCTAAGACTCTCGTTGATTACTTTAAAAGTAATCATTCTTTTGACGCCCCCAGTCGCGGTGAGCAAGATATCACTATCGGCGTAAATCTTGCGGCCAACAATAATGGATTGAAGGATAATGCGCTAGCGCTGGGCAACAACCTTTTTATTTTTGGCGCAGGTAACGGAGTAACTAACAATAATTGGGCTCTGGGTCTAGATGTTATGGCTCATGAAATAACACATGGAGTTATTAACAGTACTTCTCGGCTAGTATATCGGCATGAGTCCGGAGCTTTAAATGAATCATTCGCAGATTTCTTTGGTGCGATGACAGATTCTGATGATTGGCTAATTGGTGAGGATATATACATCCAAGAGGGTAAGTTTTTAAGGAGCATGTCGAACCCTCAAGACCAGAATGCGGATCCACCTCAGCCGGCACATATGTCACAATTTAATAGTGCAAGAGGTGTTCACAGTAATAGCGGAATCTTCAATCGAGGGTTATACCTTCTCGCTGAGGGTCTGACCGCAGAGGGATTGGGTTCAAGCGTAGGTCGTAAAAAGGCTGCCGATATTGCATTTAAGACAATGCGGTCTTTATCTCCAAACTCCTCTTTTGACCAAGCTGCAACGGCAATGATAGCCACAGCACAGTCGGAGTATGGTGCTTCATCAAATGAAGTCATTGCGACGACTTTGGCGATGAAAAGTGTGGGCTTGCCAGAGGATACTTACACCACCATAAGTACCTCAGGGATAATAAGTCCTACCTCGACAGCAACTGTGTATTTGTACCCGAGATATACACCTCGGAACTTTGGTCCTGAAGGGGCAGGTAGTAACGAATATTCGGTGTATGTGCAATATTTCGTAAACAGTGCTACATCTTATGACTCGTCGACCGATTTTGGCCCATTGCCTGGTCAGTATGCTAGTTTGAAGCGGCCATCGCTTATCTTTACTGATGACGGAAACTTTCGTTACGTATACGAGGGAAAAAGCGATGGAAAACTGTATTCCTACTCATCTGCCACTGCATTAACTGAGGAGGTGAAAATTGGCGACTACACAATTTCAAACTTAGCATTATCCAATGATTTCTCAACATTGGTTTTTACAGTAGTTGAGTCTCCTACCATATTTGTGCTAGATCTTGCATCGATGGACTTAACTACACACATTGTCCGCGGGCCCTCAACTTCGAGGGCTGGATCTGCCGGACAGACGGCCGCTTATGTTGACAGTATTCGATATGATCCGACACAACGGTATGTCGTTTTTGATTATCTTTCCTGTGGTGTCACCAGCTCAGTTTGTGATTCATCGAATACTTCATCATTCTGGACAATTGGATTCATGGATGTGCAATCTGGTAACTTTTCTTATCCATTTCCTAGTCAGTCATCTACCCTTGATGTTGGGTACCCTGCTTTTAGCAATACGACAGACCGCTACATAGTTTTCGACATTATAAACTATGCGGCGGATACTGCATCCGGATTTGATTCAGGTGTTTATCTTTATGATGTTTATGATGGTGGTGCTCCAAGATACATTGGGGACACAGATGATACCTCCGGTGCGTTGGGATATTTTGGGACACCATCATTTACTAGCGATGACTCTGGCGTTGTTTTTACCTGGCGAACAGATACTGGTTCCACTCTCTGGAGAGCAGGCATCCAGAATTACTCACGAGATGGAACCTACAGCATAATCAACGACTATGATGTATTTCAGCCGATGGCAATTCCAGGCGCCACCACAAATCGTGTTCCGACTCTTGCTTTATCGAGTAATTCGTTAGATTTCGGTGATGTTGTTTCCGGCACGATTGCAGCTACCGAGTTATGTGCGGAAAACTCTGGCCACTTCCCCATTGAATTGGGTTTATTCGCCGCTGCAAACGATGCAATTTCCTGGAGTGCAGAGAATCAGGTGATCCTGGATGGTCAGGAGGTTTGTGGATCGCTTTCAATTGATAGTAGCTTCTTTAGTAAAGGGACTTTTTCAACTGTTGAGTCACTGATTCACAATGGATCAAATAGCCCAAAGGCGGTAACAATAAACGCTATATTTGATTCGGACACTGACTCAGATGGCACTCTGGATTACGCAGATGATGACGATGATGGTGATACTATTTCCGATTTGGACGAGGTCGAAAACGGTACCGATTCCCTTTTAGTGGACACGGATGGTGACGGCGTAAATGATAATATCGATTTATTTCCGATAGATCCCTCCGAGACTGTTGATACCGATAGTGACGGGATTGGAAACAACGCTGATCCAGACGATGATGGAGATACGTTGTCAGATGGGGATGAGGTATTGATTGGTACCAACCCCCTGGTGGCCGATTCAGACGGTGATGGCGTAAATGACAACCTTGATATTTTACCATTAAATGCCGATGAAACCTCCGATACTGATGGCGACTTAATCGGCAACAANACAGATGCAGATGACGATAACGATGGTATTTTGGATACCGAAGATGATTTTCCGCTCGATGCTCGTTACTCGCAAGATACAGATTCAGATGGTCTNCCTGACGCCTATGAGGATGTTAATGGCTTAAACAAANATCTNGCTANTGATTCAGCATCAGATANAGATGNAGATGGTCTCANAGCACTTCAAGAGTTTGGGTATGGCACATCTCCCTCAAAAAAGGATAGCGACTCTGATACCTTGGCTGATGGCTGGGAGGTGGAAAATGG
>PBJN01000015.1 GCA_002720735.1 Porticoccaceae bacterium | reverse complement strand
CGCTGGCTTCAAAGCTCTAGTAGCAGACGGCAAAAATCCGGCTCTAGAAAAGAGGGTTCGCAATCAGCAGTAGTCAATCTCTGAATAATTAATATCGCCCTTTTCCTCAATATTTTTAAGCTTCACAATATTCTTATTGATGGCCCTGATAATTTGTTCTTCGGTGTATCGCTTCTTGATATCGAGATCATGATGCGATTTTTGGGGGATAGGTTAATTCATTGGGACTCATTAGAACCTAAACATCAAAGCCGATAGTAGGTATTCATGTTGAGAATAATTTTAATGACGGGAGGTGATGCTGATTTTCTCTCGAATTTATAATTGGATTACTTATACGATGGTCGTATTTTTAATACTAAAAAATTCGTTTTCGAAGCTTAACTCTCGAGTTTTTTGTAAAACATTTCGTAGGTTCGACATACGTTCATTATTAGCTTTTAATTTGTAAATCTCCTCATTAGTAACCTGAGCATAATAAAACAAGCTTTCAATTCTTCTTTCAACTTCCAGACCAAACAGCTCTGAAGACACACCCTCCGGTGAACTGTTGTAACTGAATTTGTACGTTGAGGGTTCTGAGAATAAATAGTGAGGGCCATCTTCATGGAAGGCCTCTTGCATATGGTATATCAAATCGCTAGCTAACGTTGGGAAGGCATTAATATCCTTAAAGGCAATCTTTAAAATTTCAGAAATCATTTCACCGCCGATAGAGTGGGTAATCAGAAGTTCGCCTGAAATATCTAGTAATTTTATCAATGGATCTATTACAAAACGTACTTTACGCTCCACGGTAGATCTTGATCGATAAGCTTGGGATGCAATAATGAGATCAAAACCACTAATTGGCCGCGCACTTTCAATGGCTGGAGAAATTAATTTTAATTGATCGCTTCGGAAAATTTTGATAACACAAGGGTTAATATACCGAGTGTTTCCAGATTGATCTATATTTACTCCCCAGTATCGATTAACAAAGCTGACCACTGAATTACTTCTTATTTGAGACGTAAAATCATAGCTATTATCTCCAAAGAGCTCAATCTTCATAATTTTTATATCTTTATCATCGATTGACGCGCTATTGGCGAGCTTGTCTATTTGTGTAAACTTTACGTTGGTCAGGGTTACGACTAATTTAGGATGCTCTACAAAACGATCTGACAATTTCTCTAGAGTATTTGTGACATCCTGATGGCTTATCTCTTTCCCAGTGAATAATAGTCGCGTATTGGGGTGAAACTTATGGAAAGCTTTTATCACGTGCGAGGCAATTGTCCCATCACCTGTACCGGCGTCGAGAATTTTCACGTTGGTTTTTTTCTTATCAATACCCTTAATGTGAGGAGATATAAATTCACAAATTTTAGTTTTCTCATTGGTGGTTTGCGTGAATGCTTGGTATCTTGAGCGGTCATCAAAAAAAATTCTGCTTTTCATAAAATTGCCTGATTGTTTCAATTAGTAAACTTTGAAGGCGACGCTCTTTTTTTAACATCAGCAAAGTAGAACAAGTAAGTCATACCGACTCCAATTCTTTTATCTATGTCCCACGGTGATTATAAATTTGCCACAGGGCACTCAGATTATGTGTACATTGTCGAAATTTATTAAGTGTATAGTATGAATACAGTTTATCCGTGA
Source organism: Porticoccaceae bacterium (assembly GCA_002720735.1). GTDB lineage: Bacteria > Pseudomonadota > Gammaproteobacteria > Pseudomonadales > Porticoccaceae > TMED48. The sequence goes on along the minus strand of PBJN01000015.1, from coordinate 31,109 downwards.
TTAATAATATATTGTCGGAAATTAGTATTCGGTTGACAAGTCCAATAATATAATATCGGAAAGGTAGCTCAAACTCGTGAAGAAAACGAGGGCACGAATGGTGTCAACGGGCAGCCGCCTTTGAGGGGTATAGCAATCAATATGGCGGCAGTAAATTCAAAGTGAGTATGTAAATTTTAGATAAACTTTCTCCAATGTGATTTTCAGCGTTGCAACTCTGACTCTGTCTATCTACTCTTTGCTGTTATTAATCGTGCCAGGATATAGACCTGAAGCATAGTCTTTGACGAGTGATATGATCATTATTGGTCAGGTTTCAGTGAATAGATTGTGATTTGGTATTATAGCTAGCGGGCCTATGAGTTCATTTCATTTGGTGCAATAAAAAATTGAAGTAAACTATAATATTAATCGGTTACAGTAATTTACGAGTATCTGTGGGAATACTACTAGTAGAAATAAATAGAACTCAAACCATTGAAATATAGCTAAATGCAACAAATAGATGGTAAGAATTTTTCTCTCTTCAATAGTATTTTTTGATCAATAAGTTGTATGATTTTTGGGNTNTTTGCGCAAAAGCNATATCTCTTCCTAAGCNAGATAGGTTNANCTTAGCTACAANATCTCTNGGTCATTGCGTCGCGATGAATCGTGGCAGAACTGAGGANCCACAGGAATAGTTTTAGTCTTCCGCNAAACATTNCACCAAGTATGTTAAATGTTTCAGACAGATAAGCCTGCATTTAGGATAAAAAATTGGCTCAAATNAAATTTGACNAAGCTGACTCGTACCATCGGAATATGGTCTCCAAGACTGCATAAGCATTCTCAGCAGAGCAATCGGACGCTACGTTACGCNTTATGCATGACACAACATGCTCCTGTACCGATTTTTCACTAGTAATATTCAAGAAATTCTTGCTCAAATGTTTACGTTTCAATTCATTATTTTCTAATCTAAATAACTTAAAGTTCTCTTGATCGTTTTTGTTGGGGCTCAATGAAGCCCCACCCTTGTCTCCGTATAAGTCTATTTGCCATGACGGCTTGTGATGAGAGCTCCAAGAGAGATCTATCTGGAGTGCAATGCCTGACTCCAGTTTAATAATGCCTGATGCAAAGTCATCTATATTATCCAACTTCAATAGTCCCTTATCAGTGGTCCCGAAGACTGCACTAACTTTATAATCTGATGCTAGCCACATTCCCAAATCGATCATATGTGGTCCAAGATCTATTAGTACACCCCCGCCTGATTGTTTGGAATCAAGGTTCCATCGAGAGTAATCATTTAAAGGGAATGTCTTACTTCGAATTCGATTTAATCTAATGTGATAGATCCGCCCAAACCACCCCGAATCAATTAAANTTTTCATCTGGAAAATCAATGGATTTAGGTAATCCCACCTGAAGTTATTAACAATCAGGAGAGATTTTTTATTTCGTTTTGATACCTCAATCATTTCCCTTGCATCATTCAAGGTTAGCGCCATTGGTTTTTCACACAACACATTATGACCAAGGTCCAAAGCTTCAATTGTTAAGTCATGATGCAGATGATTGGCGACACAGATAACAACTAAGTCTAAGGCCTCCTTTTCAAGCAAACTCCTGTGATCAGAGTATGTTTTGTTTATATTAAATTTTTGCTTTGCTTCCCTCAGTCTAAGCAAATTAACATCAGAGATCGCTACGACGCATACGTTATCGATACTAACGAACTTTTCTATATGAATATTGCCAACATAGCCAATTCCAATAATTCCTACTTTAAACATTTTTTAAGACCATACTCATAACATCCGCTTCTTGTTAATACCAGCAGCACAAAGAGCTAAGTCAGTTTATTGACTTTACTGGCTGACCTTAATCTTGTAACTCGGCATTCAAACTTCCAGTTTATCAGCTGATTTCTTCACGAAATATGGAAGTTCTGAGGCTTTTTNAATCTAATTTTAGACCAACGAAATGAGTATAGTTTAGTGTTTTGGGGAATTGAAGATATTNCTGGTTATGCATTTGTCATGACGAGTTATTCGACTGGACTTGGCAGATTAGTGTTTTTTTACACCTAGTAAAAACTTTAGAGGTATNTGCAAGCGACCTTTCCAGGCGGCCATGGTATGGCTTTCGCCCTGAAAAACAAGNCTTTTCCAGTCAAAATCTCTAGTAAAACCTTTTTCTTCCATGATCGAATCCATAAGTGCTTGGCCATGACCATAATTCGCATCATAGCTTTCAGTACCTCTATCAAAATAGAGAAGATGATCTCCGGCCGATGGCCAGTGATCTTTATACCAGGTTGTTACAGCATCTCCTCCTAATGTCCAGTGAGTTGACAGACAAGCAGCTCCACCAAAAATCTCAGGATACTCAGAGATCGCATATGCAGAAATCATTCCTCCCATACTTGATCCCATAATAAAAGTATTTTTCCGATCAGATTTTGTTCTGTAATTTTTATTAACGTATGGTTTTAGTTCTNTCACCAAAAAACTCAAGTATTTATCTGAGGTAATTTCTTGGATTCTAANATCTGATTCTTTGTGTAGAAAGTCAGTCGCGATTTGCTCGGTTATCATTTTCTGGGGCATGTATTCTGCTCGGCGTCTGGTTCCAGGTAAGTTCCAAACCGAAACCAAAATGACTGGATCAATTTTCTCATCTTTGATTAGCTGAGTAGCTATTTTATCCACATCCCAAAATAATCCGGTGCCATACCTTAATTTTACGTAGAGTGCATAAAGCCTCATAAAAATACCTTTATTCATTGGTGAGGTGGCGTTATCAAACATAAATTGCCCATCATGAAGATACATNACTGAATATCGTTGCTCTGTATTTTTCTCATACCCATCTGGCAACCAAATATCGACAGGTCGATTTTCTACAAATTCAGACTCAAAAGATTCAATATGATGAAAGATGCCATTCTGCTTGTCATCGACCAAAATNATTTCCTTGGGGGAGCAGCCTCCCATAAAAATCATCGACAGAAAAAATACGTAAAAGCGAATCGAGATCAAATAAAAATTATTAACGACCCTCATAACATACATTTTATCCACTTTCTGTCATACGAGAGATTAGACGAATTGTATTCAGCCAGAAATGTGACCACACGTCTTACCCTGTTATTTAGGCACATAAAGATGAACAGCATATCATTTGAAGTAAGGCTTCACACCTCAAAACGGTCGACATAAAGATTTATTTAAGTAGGTCAAGATACTTTTTATTATTCATGGATATCGCAAAAATTTACATTATGTTATTTTTGAATGTGAGCCTTGTAGGCACAGTGATATATGGTTGAATAGGAATTGCATTCTAGACCGTTTCTTTTCTGGAGTTCATATTCGTCGACCAAATTAGGGACAAACAGCCCCTGAGTTTATCGAGCATACCCAATTAATTAAATATTGATAAATTAAAACTTAATAAGTTGAGTTGTTTTTAGACGTAAAGGCGGAGTATTGAAGGTTTCTGCCTCGTACAATGATTAGTTCGTTTATCTAATATCACACCATATTTTATAAAACCTCACTCGGTGGCTCACAGGAATTGTCTAGCTTTAACGCTTTCCCGAACGAACCATAATCACACCTTTTAACCCTCGATTCAGTTACGGTAGTCTTTCTGCACTAAAAAGTTTTTAGTGACTGATAGCCTCGAAAAAAAAGGCATTCGTTCAGTTATGAGCCAACCTTTTGCATTGAATGATATGGCCGATAGTGTTCGATAGTAGGTGGCTCATCGACGTTTCGATAACAACGTGATAGAAATTACCCAATAAATTTCTGCGACGCTCAAAGGTCTTAGCGTCACATATCATTTTAAGTGCCATTTTAGCTGTAACTACACTTTCTGTGATGGTGGGCGATAGCGTGCCAACTACGGTGAGCGATTATTTCATACTATAGGGTCTGGTTCTGGCTGGGACAAATCGGTACCTTTTTAACGTATGGTGAATAGTTTTTCACATCGATATTTTGCGAGGTAGGCAGCAAAATATTGTCCCTCCTCGCCTAAGAGACTCATCTTTTGGGTGAGTGCGGCAGTTCTTTTATTAAATGTAAAAGAATCTCGGTATTGCACCTTATCCAAAGGATTAGCAGCGCGGGTAAATTTTATAGTATCTCCCTGCTTTTCATAGTTTAGACCGGAAAGATTCCCAATAATAACGGTTTCATTTTTCGGATTGAATGCTAAAACAACATTTCCGAGCTCGATTGATTTTAGTTTTATTCTATCAGTTTCATACCAATGCGATGTTTGGATACAGTCGAATTTTTTTAAATTATGATGGTAATGATTGTTATTGTGTTTTTGAATTTTAGGACCATTGATTACTTGTGTAGCACGCATACTTGGTGGTCGGTCATTTTTCAAAATTTTTGGTTTCGTTGAATCTNCAATAATTGAAATGAAGCTTGGAAAAGTTGCTGAGATGAGTATCCCAGTAATCAAACCTAGTGTAAAAGACCGGGTCGAAAAGTGATAACGCTCTTTGGTTTTAATGTCATTCATTTTTGATGGATGATATTGTACTGGAAATATTATTACTACAATTTTGTTNAGTTAAACCGGCGTGCGATAACATAGAGTTTTTTTAATTAAAAGGATATGTTTAAAACAGATGTCTCCACTGTCATGATCTTTGTGCGAAGTGATTGAGTGCTAAAGGACTATGNTGCAGTGGCTAGTTTTTTAAAGTGCAAAGACATGCAGCTGCTTATTTGACATTCACAGATATATTCCAGATTTGAGAACAAGATGAGGAATTATTTTTATTGGAAGATTACGGANTTTACTAACACAAATCGCATAAAGGTTTTTGAGGCGTCTAAATTGAACTTTCGAACTCTCAACAGACGCCTAAGAAGGGCAAGTAGCGCAACTAGAAATAATAACGATAATGTAAAAGCGCTAAAGTCAAAAAATTTTGAGAATTCTGAACACCATTGAAAAAAACTGATAACACCTCTAAAGATTTATCCAAGGTAAAAATGGTGCAGTCCTGGTATGAAAAATTACTTCAAAAATGCATGTGTCTGTGAATCTCTCATTTTTTTAGCCGCAGGTGTTCATACTAAGAAGCTGGGCAAATGCGCATGACTCGATGTCTTAAATTTTCCGCATAATAGGGCAGAGCATGCTTATTTAGAACTTATTTCCACCTCTCACCAACAGAGAGTTGTCAGTGATGCTGGATTGTCACGTTTATTGTTAAAAATAGTTCGTTTTACAACCACGGCCCACTTAAGAAAAGTCGTATCTCCCTCAATCGCTGGTCGGGTTTACTTACAGCATGTTGGACAGAAATTACAGCTGGCGAGAGAAAATCGTTTCGGACCTGTTTTTTTGGTAACAGTTAGTAAAACTGATAAATAAAAGTTTTATCATAGGACGTCGATCAGCGGCCAAATGTCACTGCTAAGGACCCTCCCTTTAAGAATAATAAAAAATCGTTTATATTCAGTCACTTGGAAAAATACTTGCCAGCCTTGAGATACTCATTGATTTCTTTTTGCTAAATATTTTTAGCAGAAGACGCGCTGATTAGGAAAAAAGTATGGCACAAACTTTGGGTATTATGCGTAGCCGTTTATTATTTCTTTTTCACTTACCCTCCAAGGGTATCTAATCCTACAACTTTAGCTGACCAATAAACAAAGTTTAGAGTTATTATGCAGGCTTAATTTTAATGTACAGTTGGACAGGGATATCTCGGTAACATAGTCGACGCGCCCAGGTTTTTAAGTCGTCCGTCATTCCAATTAGCTTGATTACTGCTAATTTAATATTCCATTTTCGTTGACTTCACTTCTAGAAATTATTGGGATCAACTGTTTGATTATACGTGACGCTCCTCATGATCCGCCAATAAACATCGTCCAATGCGTATGTACAACACGTTTTAATGTGGATTAAACAAGAGTTGAAGTTGGATTGGCGTACTTGATCAAATTATTAGCAATCTTTGTCCAATTTAACGTAATTTGATCGATGCGTATTCTTGCAATGTAAGGATAAATTTCTTGATGTTGTTTGGCATCATGTAGCACTATAGTAAAAATGTGGTTAGACGTTGTATTGAACCGATTTCTCAAGATCTTTTAATTGGTGAATTTATTCTCCGAAAATCAGGCCTTTTATAATTATGCTTTGAGCTGCTTGGTATCAGCGTGTATTTAAAATTAATAGCTTTTCTGTGAGTACAGATTTTGACAGTTCAATTTCGTCTTTATCAACATTGAGAGAGTTACTATTTGAAACTGTGCATTTGAGGTGATATGGACATAGATTTAATCTCTAGCATAATTTTTCTTGCGATTCGCGCTGGTACGCCATTGTTATTGGTGGCGCTTGGGGAATTAGTATGNGAGAAATCNGGTGTNCTGAATTTAGGACAAGAGGGAATGATGTTGCTCGGCGCGGTNTTAGGGTTCGTCATNGCNTANGAGAGCGGNAGTGCNTTTTTTGGATTAATTGNCGCCGCNATTACCGGTATTTTTGCTTCGCTANTNTTTGCTGTNATTGTANTACAGTTTTTNGCAAATCAAGTAGCTGCGGGACTNGCGCTCACAATTTTCGGTTTTGGCTTGAGTTCNTTNGTGGGAGCGGGATATATCGGAAAAGCAGTTGACGGAATTCCTAGTTGGAATTTTTTTGGTTTAAGTGAAATACCTTTTCTTGGCAATGTATTATTTTCACATGACCCAATAGTTTATCTTGCCTTAATAGTGTGTCCTATACTCTATTGGTTTGTTTATGGAACACACGCGGGTTTGGTTCTCAGGGCAGTTGGTGAATCTCCAGAAACGGCAAGCAGGATGGGTATAAATGTTTTAACAGTCCGGTACTGCTCAATCATGTTTGGCGGTGCAATGGCTGGTCTTGGTGGCGCATATCTGTCATTAGTTGTGACACCACTTTGGGCAGACGGCATGACAGCGGGTCGGGGTTGGATCGCTCTTGCACTCGTTGTGTTTGCAAGTTGGCGCATTGGACGACTTGTATTTGGNGCTTTCTTATTTGGTTTGATGGGTATATTAAATTTGGCATTACAAAGCATTGGTGTTTCGACTTCGCCAAATNTNCTCGCGTCCTTGCCGTACGTGGTCACAATAGTTGCTTTGATAATACTTTCGAAAAATCGACGCGGTAGCATGCTATATATTCCATTATCTTTAGGTAAACCATTCCATTTTTTAAACTAGTGACGGGGATTTTTAATGTTCTTCATCTTAAGTCGAAATTTATCTTTAATCATTTTGTTAGCCATACTATTACAGGCATGTGGAAAAAGTGTTNCGCCAGATGCCGTCGATGGCACTTCATCCGGTGAAGATACTGCGCCTCTNCGAGTGGCATTTGTATATGTTGGCCCNAGAGGAGATGCAGGGTGGACTTATGCTCACGACAAAGGGCGTCTTCATTTAGAAAGCACACTTAGTGACAAGATAAAAACCACGTTTATTGAGAGTGTGGCTGAGGGAGCTGACTCTGAACGTGTGATAAATCAGCTCGCNAGGTCTGGTAACGATCTTATCTTTGCGACCTCTTTTGGCTACATGAATCCCGTAATTGCTGTTGCAAAGCGATATCCTAATGTGATTTTTGAGCATGCAACGGGATACAAAAGAGCTGCTAATGTTGGCACTTATTTTGATAGAGCATATGAGGGGCGGTATCTCGGAGGTATCGTTGCAGGTGCCATGACAAAAACCAATGTTTTGGGTTATGTGGCCTCATTTCCAATCCCTGAGGTCATTCGCGCTATTAATGCGTTTACCTTGGGTGCGCAATCAGTTAATCCCGAAGTAAAGGTAAAAGTTGTGTGGGTCTCAACTTGGTATGATCCTGCCAGAGAGCGTGAGGCGGCAGAAACCATGATTATTCAAGGCGCAGATGTNATAACACAGCATACTGATTCTGCTGGTCCTATAGCTGCGGCTCAGTCTAATGGAGTATATGCCATTGGGTATAATTCGGATATGTCTGTATATGGTGAAAGTGCACATTTGACGGCTGTCGTTCATGATTGGGGACCGCTTTATGTTGAGAAGACTCTCGCTGTGATAAATGGCACTTGGCTTTCCGAGGATGTCTGGCCTGGATTGTCCTCGGGTGTTGTAGGTTTATCCGAGATGCACAGCGATATACCTAATAGGGTGGTTGATAAGGTTAATGAAACAAAAGAAGCAATAATTTCTGGGGACATCCATCCTTTTATGGGGCCAATTTACAGCCAGTCAAATGAGCTNCGTGTTCCCGCAAATACAGCNATGACGGACAAGGAGCTATTGGAATTTAGTTGGTATGTCAAAGGTGTCGAGGGCAATTTGCCTTGATAACAGGCAAACTATCTCCGAAAAACCTTTGGATCAAAAATCCAATCGATGTCCTCTCCGAGCTTGATTGCAGAGGCGGTGTTGTAGTCGCCGAGGGTAAGATTATCGAGCTAGTACCAACGGGGAAGTCACCAGCTGCAAACGTGGATGCTATCTTTGACGCTTCACGCTTAGTTCTGTTACCAGGTTTGATAAATACACATCACCATTTTTATCAGACCTTAACCCGAGCCTTTTCAAGGAGTCTTAATAAGGAATTATTTTCTTGGTTATCGACCCTTTATCCAGTCTGGGCAAACCTAAGGCCTTATGATATTTCCATATCGAGTCAACTTGCGATGGTTGAACTTTTACTGTCTGGGTGTACGACGACCGTAGATCATCATTACATATTCTCTGATAGCCTAATTGATGCAATCGATATCCAGATTCAGGAGGCGAAGAATCTGGGGATGAGAGCGGTATTTACAAGAGGCTCTATGAGTCTGGGAAAGTCTCAGGGGGGTCTTCCACCAAACTACATTGTACAAGATGACCAAACTATATTAGATGACAGTACTCGATTGATCAAAAATTACCATTGTATAAATGAGGGTGCCATGACACAAATTGCACTTGCGCCATGTTCTCCATTCTCTGTCTCATCAGAATTAATGAGGGCCACGGCAGCTTTATCATGCANGGAGGGAGTTAGACTTCACACTCACTTAGCAGAAACGAACGATGAGCACGAATACTGCCAGTCACGTTTCGGACTAAGTCCTCTTGAATATTTAGAGGACGTGGGGTGGCTCTCAGATCGGACCTGGCTAGCTCATGGAATTCACTTTNNCGAGCGCGAAATTGCTGCCCTTGGNAAGGAGCGGGTTGGCATAAGTCATTGTGCGTCGGCTAACATGGTATTAGCATCCGGCATCTGTCCCGTCGTTGACCTTGAGAATGCGGGCTGTCCATTGGGTTTGGGAGTGGATGGGTCAGCTTCGAATGATTGTTCAAATATGATTCAGGAATTGAGGCTAGCGTTTCTCTTACAACGTTTAAAATACGGTGCTAGCAGAGTTTCGCACCTAGATGTTCTTCGTTGGGCAACAAACGGGGCGGCTAAATGCATAGGTAGGTCTGATATTGGAGTGATTGCAGCTGGGATGCAAGCAGATTTTGCCCTGTTTAGCTTGGATGAGCCGCGTTTTTCAGGTTTCGAGGACCCAATAGCTGCTATAATTCTGTGCGGAGCTCACAAAGCTGACCACGTCATGATTCAGGGTAGATGGGTGGTCACAAAAGGCGAGGTCATCGGGATCGATGTCCCANAACTCTTGAGAAAGCACTCTGAGAGTGCTTCTCAGTTAAGACAAATCTATAACGACGTTTCTACCCATTCTTAGGTCCATGCCATGTTCGTAACCTTAAGAGTAAAGATCATTCGTATCTTCAAAATTTGGCGGTAACCCTAGCCATGATCTGGCGAGGAGGAATTAACTCTAATCCAGTCGCGTTAGCTCCAAAGACGTCGGTCATGCTGGAATTCACCCCGTCTTCATCCGTCGCATTCATTATCATAAGATCATAACTCACGTTACTAGCCGCAGGTTGGAAGCTTGCAGTAAAGTTTATGATAGTGTAGGCATCTATTGGATCGATCAAAGTGTTATTATTGACTCGTTGCATGAAGTCCCCGCGATACACCCAACCCAAAGAACTGCTGAGNACGCTCCCGGATGGCAACTCTTCTTCATAAGACAAGGTAACGTCCATGGTGAGGTCGGGGCTCTTTGCAAGTTCATTGCCCGTGATATCTTGCGCATTACCAAGCCGAATATCTTCGTAACAAAATCCAAGGTATGTTTTATTGGAGTTGAAAGCTGGCGCGTCGAGTGTATCGTCGGTGAGGCACTCCGCCCCAAATGGTATTCCATTGTTTGCTGTAGAGTTATCGATTACACCATACTGTGGCTGTGTAATCACTTCTGAATCGAGTTTAGACATTTTTACATCGAGAGAAACGTTATCCGTAATCAAAGCAGTGACTTCGAGTTCTATTCCACTCATTTCAGATTCTGGGATATTGGCGACGCCACCCTGAAAAACGTCAGGATCTGTTGCTTGGAATTGAAGGTTCTCATAGTCGTACATAAATACTGCAAGATTAGCGCGCACCCTATCATCAGCGAGTGTCGATTTNATTCCCGCTTCAAGAGCGGTTATAGTTTCGCTTTCGAAAATAGGAAGGACCAACGGAACTGTAGGCTTGTAACCTGCGGCGACGTCTTGCTCGGTGGTTCTGCCAAAAGTCAAATTACTACCTCCGGGCTTAAATCCCAGCGTGTAGGATGCATAGAGCATAGTGTCATCGGANATATCATATTCTCCAGCAATCCTGCCGGTGGTCTCATCAACACTACTTGCTAAATCAGTGCACACATCGGCAAAGAAGTTCTTTACACAACTCGCTACATCATCCTCGGTGTATCTTANCCCNGTAATTAACCGAAACTGATCAGAAAAGCTATATGTGGTTTGCCCGTAAAGTGAGTANGATTCTCTCGTGGGGTAGGCATCTGACATGAAACCCCACTCGGCTCCACCAGGAATATTGGGGGCGGTGTATCCTGTATACATCGAGGGATACATGTAGCTGTACCTCGTGTTGAAGTGGCGGTCAGTGAAAGATCCATCGTAAACACCGTTGTTATTATCATCTATGAATTCTCGGATGTGGTTTTCAATCTCATGATCCATAAAAAAGGCACCAACAATCCAATCAAGCTTTCCACCCATAGGTTCAGTTGAAATCAGGTTTATTTCGAAAGTGGTTGTGTCGACAGCGGATGTTTCCGGGTTGAATTCAAAGGCTGGGTAAAAAGGCCCACTTACTGACGCAAAATTATCGATTTGATTGTCACTACCAAACTGNTTATGCCTGTCGTTATCTCGGATAACATAGATGTCGTCACTTTGAGAACTTGCCAGAACCTTCAGAACTCCGACGCCAAGATCGAATTCAGCTATCGCTCCGAAGATTGTTGATTCGAGCTCGTATGCAGACAGCGTATTCTGAGACAGTTGTCGCTCGCCNGGGGTAGTGTCATAAAACCCTTTTATTGCAGCACCATTGCTTTCGGCNTCAAAATATTGCCCGAATATTCTGAGTGTATTTGCGNCCCCTAAGTCAAAAAACCAGTCGCTNCGAATACTCATTTGGTCAGCATCATCNAAATCCTGNCCATTAAACACGTTTTCANNGAAACCGTCGTGTTTAGTGCTGGACATTGCAAATCGAGTGGCNACNGAATCGGANACAGGNATATTAACCGTCGCACGGAACTTNGTGTAGTCATANTCGCTTCCCAGTGTTAGGTCAGCCTTNCCTGAGAAATCATCCAATGATGGTGCCCTCGTNATTACATTTATGGCTCCTCCCGTAGAGTTTTGCCCAAAAAGTGTACCTTGNGGGCCTCTCAAAACTTCTATCCTTTCCACATCCATGAAATCGGTCTGCAGAGAAAAAGGGGACGCTACAAATATCCCATCCATATGAAACGCAACAGAGGGTGCCGCTATTGCATTTTGATTAGTTTCATTTCCAACGCCTCTGATGGAAATTACCGTCTTATATCCTTCATTTTTGGCTACAGTAAGACCCGGCGCAATTGCACTTAGTCCAACAAAGGATGAGATATTTTTTTTATCTAATTCAGACCCGCTTAAGGCAGTAATTGCCTGCGAGACGTCTTGGAGACTTTCATCACGCTTTTCCGCAACCACCATAATCTCTTGAAGTGTGACTTCACTGAAAGTAGCTGTTGAAGCGCACATCAAAAAGGTAATCACGACAGCTGCGGCTGATCCATATTTGTTTAAACATAAATGCATAGTTGGTCCCCCTGAATTTGATCAACATCACTTATTCATTTTAAAGAATAATAATTAGGGGTTGAAAGCATATTTTGTGCCAATTTTTTTATTCAATATGGACTCTTCAGGGGTACCATTAGCCTCAGCATTTTCCCTTGAACTCGTATAAACCATCGTCAAATTTGAAAACTCATTTTTTAGATTTGCTCTTTTTCGGTGCACATAAAATAAAAATGCACCATTTAAGTGACCAATACGATCGATTGGATCAGCCAGGGTTCAGAGGGGCCTTTTTATTTTATTTAGAATTGTATAGATTTCCGGTCTATGTTGTTTTATTTCTGTCTCAGATAGCCCTTCAAGCGAGTGAGGGTACTTCAACCAATCTTGNGTGGANTGCAAGAAGTAGTCTGGAGTAATGGGAGTTCGATTTCTATTTGGCTTGAAGTANGGAACNGCAATACGTATATCGGTTGGAGTGTTGAGTCTTGCCTTTATTCTGAGATGTTCGATGACACTAGTGATTGTCAAACCTGTGTCAAAAACATCATCGACGATAAGGAGCTTATCATCAGCAGTTATTTTTTTAATTAAATAATTCAATCCATGAATATTAATTTTGGAGTCCTGATTATCAATTCCAGAATAAGAGGAAGTCCTTATTGCGATATGATCACTACGGCAGCCATGATAGTGAAGCATTTCCTGCACTGCGACTCCAATTGGTGTTCCACCCCTCCAAATTGCGACGATGTATGTGGGTTTAAAACTGTCTCTAACGATTTTAGCGCCCAGGCGAAAAGAATCTAATAACAATTCTTCTGCATCAAGAAATAATTTCTTAGCCATAACATATTTTTATCCCGACAAAATTGTAATAATTGCTGATATAGATATATTTTATTTAATAATTTCAATTTGACTAATTGCCATGGTACACGATTGTACAGAGTTTATTTTTGGGAATACCATGAAAAAAAAGTTTATCTCTGAAACAGAACTTATTAATGACTCCTTTCGATTGGCAGTTGAGATTTTCATTAATGGTTTTCGGCCTAATTTTTTAGTGGGACTTTGGCGCGGGGGGAGCACTGTCGGAATTTACGTCCAAGAATGTCTCCAGTACCTCGGAGTAAAAACTGATCATATTTCGATCAGAACATCTTACGAGGGCGCAGTGAATTACCAAAATATGATAAATAGCGATCGTGAAATTAAGGTTCATGGTCTTCAATATTTGCTAGAGAATCTTAACTATGATGACAAATTATTGATTATAGATGATGTTTTTAGCTCGGGGTTGAGCATTAACGCTGTAATAAATCGATTATCACAGAGGACAAAACGCAACATGCCACATGACTACAGAATCGCGGTGCCATGGTTCAAGCCAGAGCGCAATTGCACCAGCAGAGGGCCAGATTTTTTTATTAACACGACGGATGAATGGTTAGTTTTGCCATATGAAATGACCGGATTGTCTCGGGATGAGATTAGATTAAACAAGCCAGGCTTGTTTAATNTCCTTGATGAAATCGGCCAGGAAGCCGATTAAGACCGCTAGTTTTCCCCTTCGGCGCGTCCTGTTTGCGCGCCGTCGGCAATCCATTGCCCCAGCAATGTACGCTCCTCATCAAGCATTCCAGTTTTGTTCATAAAGGGCATATCGTGTGTATCTACNGTTCGGGCCTGAATGCGCGGCGCCCACTGACGCATCTGTTCTAGAGTTTCTAGTAAAACGCCAGAGGGAGGTGTCTTAAAAACGGTGTCTGCTGGGGAAGCTGCGTGACAGTTTACGCATCGGTTCTGGACAATTGAGTGTGCTGCAGCTATCAATTCCGGCGGTTCCATACTTATTTCTGCACTCGGAGTCGATGGTTTGGGACTCATGCCAACTGCTAAAATGACAGTGGCAGTTGCTGTTCCAACAAGAATCAGTGGTTCTGTGATCTTCTTGTGTTTCAAAATGAAAAAATAGCGTACCAGAGCAGTGATAGCTACTAAACATATAAGAATTGCCCAGTTAAAAGAGTGAGCATAGGTCATTGGGTAATGGCTACTTATCATTATNAAGATNAACGGAAGAGTTAGGTAGGTATTATGTGTCGAATGTAACTTTGCTTTTTTACCCCACTTTGGATCAGGAGCACTTCCATCTTTGATTGCTTTTACAAGTGCTCGTTGAGATGGCATGATCACCCGAAACACGTTCCCCGCCATAATAGTTCCTATGATGGCTCCGAAATGAATNTAGGCGCCACGACCGCTAAATAATTTGGTGAGATAATAAGCAATGATTATTCCGGAGATTCCAAGGATAATAGCAGTCCACAAACCACTTCTTCCAATTGGGCTCGTACATAACACTTCATATAAAATATAACTCCCAAATATAAATGTAAGACCGATAGATACGGCTTCAATTTGACTTAATTCCGCAATTCTGGGGTCGATTAGATAGGAGTCCGCACCTAAGTAATAAATAATTGTCAGTAATACCATGCCCGTTAGCCAAGTGGTATAGGCTTCCCACTTAAACCAATGCAGCATGTCAGGCATTTTTTCTGGGGATAACTGGTATTTGGCCACTTCATAGATGCCGCCACCATGTATCGCCCACAGGTCTCCTTTGACACCTTTTTTTGTCTTCCAATCTGGAGGAGTCTGTAGGTGGTTATCCAACCAGATGAAATAGAAAGAGGCTCCGATCCAAGCTATGCCCGAAATGACGTGAAACCATCGGAAAAAAAGGTTTAACCAATCGAGATAATAAGCGCCCATATTCTTCTTGTAGCTCCAATAAAACTCAGATTCGAATTCTGCTGTGTTTATGTATTTCTTGTACAATCATACACTTTTACGCCGCCCGACCAAGTTTGTGTCACTACTCTATCATCGCCTAGCATCGTTAAAACGAATAATTGCTCCATAAGACTTTCGCACTCAGCTAATCGATTCTCCATCAGACGGGTAGGTGACATGTTTACAATTACAAAATCCGCTTCTTTACCCACAATAAAGTTTCCTATTAAATTTTCTAAATCAAGTGTTTTTGCCCCTCCAAGCGTGGCGAGGTATAGTCCGAGTAAAGGCGAATACTGCTCATTTCTCAGTTTAAGAACCTTGTAGGCCTCATTTGCTGTCTGGAGCAAAGATAAGCTAGTTCCTCCACCGACATCAGTTCCCAGTCCAACGTTAACGGAGAAGAGCTTCGCTTTTTTCATCGAAAATAAGCCGCTGCCAAGGAATAAATTCGACGTTGGGCAAAATGCCACTCCGCAATTAGTTTCTGCAAGTCGTTTCCATTCGTTGTCTGCCAAATGGATACAATGAGCGAATATACTTTTTGATCCCAGTAAACCCGCCTTGTCATAAACATCGACGTAATTATCTCTTTTCGGATAAAGTTTGCGCACCCATGCTACCTCATTTTCCGTTTCTGAGAGATGTGTATGAAGGTACACATCTGGGTACTCCTTCAATAGTTGTCCGGCTAATTCCAGTTGATGCTCGGAGGAGGTGGGAGCGAATCGCGGAGTAACCGCGTATCTAAGACGATCCTTGTTATGCCAGGTTTCAATCAAACTCTTGCTTTCATCATAGGAAGTTTGCGGAGTATCTTGAAGAAAGGCGGGAGCATTACGATCCATCATAACTTTGCCGCACACCATTCTTAAATTTCTATTTTTACAACTTGTAAAAAATGAGTTCACCGAATCGGCATGAACGGTACCAAATACCATTGCCGTTGTCGTTCCAACACGGAGTAATTCATCCAGAAACTTGTCAGCTTGTTTGCTCGCATAATCGGAATCAGCATATTTTTTCTCTGCGACAAAGGCATATTGTTCCAACCAATGCAATAAATCAGACCCAGGTGATGCGATCATTTCTAGTTGCGGGAAATGAACGTGCGTGTCAATAAAGCCGGGTAGCAAAAGTCTTTCTTTATGATCATAAACTGTCGCGCCAGATGGAAGAGTTTCAAGAAGGTCCTCAGCGTGACCCAAAGCAATGACTTTTCCATCTTCAACAACTAAAAGTCCTTTTTCAAAATACTCGTAGGAGAGCTCCTCTTTTGAAGCTGATGGTTCCGAGAGAAAATGCAATATGTTTGCTAGATGGGCCTGTTGCATGGGCGTTTTACTAATTTAGTTGGGTGCGACTTACGTCTTTAAAATTTAAAAGTCTACCAATACCCTCATATTTTTGGGTATATCTATCTCTTCACAATTTCCCTCTAATCCATCCCTTTCAACCACTATAAATCGTGTTGAGCTGTCGAGGCAAAGATTATGATGGTGCCAGGTACCTTTGTGATAATTGATTGCTTGGTCACTTCGAACTAAAAATGCTCTTA
The DNA here is from genome assembly GCA_002720735.1 of Porticoccaceae bacterium. Taxonomy (GTDB): domain Bacteria; phylum Pseudomonadota; class Gammaproteobacteria; order Pseudomonadales; family Porticoccaceae; genus TMED48. The sequence continues at coordinate 14,534 of PBJN01000015.1, read as the reverse complement.
ACTCTGTTGCATCAAATTCTCCTCTTTTGCCAACTATTACGATTGCCGGATTATCATCGATGTTTATGAATGCCTGGGTTCCTATGGGGTGCCGCTCCATTTTTTTGACTTCAAATGGTAATTCTATTGGACGGGTTTTATAAAGGTTTATTACTGTTCTTCCATTTTGAAGGTGTGTGTCAACAATTGAATCACATCGGATTTTCAGCGTGTGGCCGTAATTTATTTCATCTATCTCTCTCTTCTCACTATCGTCAATTACGTCACCGAACTCGTAAAAAGTTTCTTGACAAAGAGGTCGCAGTTTCAAAAGTAAAGTAGACACTAGCTGCCCCTATAGGTAGTGAATCCATAGAGTGACAGCAGTAGCGGAATGTGATAGTGCTGGTCTGTATTAAAGATGTTGAATACGACCTCAATGAAGGGATAAAAAGCACGTAATTCCATTGTCTTGAAGTAGCTCTCAGTATGGAATTTAACTTTATAAGTGCCTTTTTCCAACTTTATATTTTGCGCAATTAGGGCTCCGACACGACCGTTNGTATCTGTCACATTACTAGAAATTATTGTTTGCTTTCCATCAGCTCCAATCATAAAAAAATCAACCGTGACNCCAGCGGCTGGTATACCTCGAGTTGTATCTAATATGTGTGTGCTNAATGTAATCAAAAGAGATTCCTCAGCCGTAGGAGCATGATTTTTTGTTGTTCAGAAGCTGCGATAACAAGTTCTTGCTTCCTGTCGTTGCTGAGTCTGGATTTTAAAAGCGACAACATATCAGATGCACTTTTTCCAGATGCGTAAACGATAAAAATAAAACCAAATTTTTTTTGATATTGATCATTCAGTTCAGCAAGACAACTGAGCGTGTGNTCTGATGCTTTNNTTACTGTTTTTTGCTCGTGTTGCGCGAAGGATGCCGTGTCGCAATATTTTTTNGCCAATGAATTGATGTCGCCTATTTTGGGATGCCCCTCAAATGCCTCGAGGAAATCATCCTCAAACATTTTCGACCATATGGCACATGCCTTTGTGAAAAGATCATTTTCGCAATCATATGGTCTGTGCAAACACATCTGAGTCACCCAATTCTTCGCGGTGCAGCATTTCATTAAAAGATCTGTGGCATCCGATAAATGCATTTTATTGAATTTGTCCAAAGTCATTCGAAAGTTTACCAATTTGGGGAACCAATTATCCTCAGACGGCTCACACCACCATCTGGGAATAAATTGAGTCGAATATGTGTGAATAGTTCTGATTTGGGGGCTAAAATTTGGTCAATAAAAAGGTGTTCCTGGTCAGCATGTAATGGAGTTGACAATATTTCTTTCCAAANAGTACTGACGGATAGTTGCGAATTTTTTGGAATGTTAGCTCCCTCCAGAGTAATGCTGTCTGGAAAATTTCCCTTAAAGTGAGCTGTGTCAATTATAATTTTTCGGACAGTTCCCTGAATTCCTAGTTGTATCATAACCCAGTCATGATCGAGATCACGTCTTCTCTTAGTTTCCCATCCATCGCCCATATTTTTCCCTCGGCCNGGCATAAGNAGGTTTTGGGGCGAACTGAAAAAGGCATCACTCGCATCTAAAACTTTACCACCATTCAATGTGGAGGCTAAATCTATTAACTCTCCATCAACGAATTGATTAGATCGGATTTTTACATCGCCGTATGCTCTCAAGCGTGCGACACCTCCATCGGGATAGATTCTCAAACGAATATAGTTCCATTGTCCCTTACTGTCGCAATCAAAAAGATTTTGTCGATGAGCTCGGATAGGTGATTTCGGGACTAACTCTGTCCATTTGCAATCTTTATGCCCGGGACTGTAAGCATTTGTTGCATCAATAGCTATTTCCTCAGGAGCATTACCCCGGAAGTGATTCGTGTCGACGTCAAAACCATAAATGATACCTGGTGCCCCAATGCGGATTACACACCAATTAAAAGTAACATCACCGCCGTAAAATTGCTGTCTTCGAAAGGTACGTCGCGTTTCCCACCCATCCATTAACTGACCAGTTGATACAAAGTATCCCGGTTTAAATTCGCCCCTTCCTGACTTAATAAGATTTTCGCAATTTGCAAACCAGTCATCACTGCAATCGACCACGCAGCCTCCAAGCCTTTCGCTCAAAAGATCTACGTACTTGCTTGATAAACGCTGGTCAACTGATTCGTCTAGTTGCATCATAAGGATCCATTATTTTAAGAAAAGTTTTGATTCATAAGTGTTTGTCCTCTAGGGGAACCAATGATTTCCCCATTAGAGTACACTAAATTACCTCGCAAAAAAGTTTTCTCCACCATGCCTGTTACACGAGATCCAATATAGGGGCTTAGTTTATGCCGATATAAAATGTTCTGTTCCTCGATTACATATTCTGCGTGCTCATCGAATACCACAAAATCTGCATCGAAACTTGGAGCTAAACGACCTTTCCGTTTTCCAAGTCCACAAAATTTAGCCGGATTGATCGACATCCATTCAACAACCTTTGAGAGGCCGAAGCCCCTGTTTTTTGCTTCAGTCCAAGACAGCGGAAGTCCGAACTGTAAGGATGAAATTCCTCCCCAAGCATTTTCAAGATCTCCACTCTCTAGTAACTTAAGCTCAGGTGGTGAGGGAGAGTGATCTGATACAATAAAATCTATTGTGCCGTCCGCCAAGCCATTCCATAGATGCTCTCTATTTTCACTATCTCTTATGGGAGGACAACATTTGAAGATACAATTCCCGTCCGGAATAGCCTCTGAGAAAAGATGTAAGTAGTGGGGGCAAGTCTCTGCGGAGATGCACAAGCCCTTGTCTTTCCCTTCCCTAATGAGAGACAAAGCGTCAGAGGACGACAAGTGGACGATATGAAGTTTTGTGAAAATGCCTTCATCATTGTTCGATGACGCGAGGGCAATAAGTAATTTAATCGCATTGTTTTCCCAGCGTTTTGGCCTTGACGCAAGGAATCTGCTATAACTTTTTCCAATTGGTTTTGTCTGCAAAACATTAGGCTCGGTGTAATTATCTCGCAATTCAGCATGTACCAAAAGGGGCAACTTATATTTTCCTATTTTTCGCATTACCTGCTTTAGGTGCTCCGCATCCACCTCAGGAAATTCATCTATTCCAGATTCGATCGTAAAGGCTTTTACACCCAAGACTCCAGCATCGAGTAAATTGTCCAAATCATCGATATTTTGTGGTATTGCCCCACCCCAAAATCCGCAGTCTACCCATCCATTTCCTTTGAATGACCTCAATTTCGCCTCAAGAGCAGATACGTTAGTAGTGACGGGGCTGGAGTTGAGAGGCATATCCACTAATGATGTTATGCCGCCAGCCGCTGCCGCTCGAGTTGCGTAATGGAACCCCTCCCAATGAGTTCTCCCCGGTTCGTTGATATGCACGTGAGTGTCGACGAGTCCTGGGATTATTATTTTGTGCCCGAAGTCATGTACTACCGCATCTTGAAATTCATCACTATCTACGTGATAGGACCTAATTTCTCTGATGATTCCGCTCCCAACCAAAAGTGACGCAGCAACGAAGTTGCCATCAATTAGTACTCGCTTACTCTTGTATATATGAATACTCAGGTTGTCATTCCTTTCTATATTTTTAAAGAATTTGCAAGCACCTTAAAACCCTCAAGATCGACCCCTGTATGGACGTTTGTAGTGTTAGCCTCGTTGTTGGAATGGATCATCATGATTTGGGCGGCTATTGATACTGCGACTTCCATTGGACGTTTTCCAGACAGTGCTTCCAAACCCACGGGGCAGTTAACTGATTTATAAAATTCTGCTTCGTAACCCTTATGTTGGAAACGAGATTTGAATTGACGCCATTTTGTTTGAGAGCCAATGAGCCCAACATATTTAGCATCATTTCTTTTGAGAATTGCTTCCAAGATCTCAAAATCTAGTGCGTGTTGATGAGTCATTATGATGTAAAATTCGCCTGAGGGTCGCGAACTTATAAAAGCTTTTACGTCATCTGAGAAGACTTTGCGGATGTTTGTCTTTACCTTCTCCGGGAATTCGCTTTGTCGGTTATCAAACCAGGTTACATGATATGGAAGATCCTCAAGTATTTTGACAAGTGCTCTGCCAACGTGTCCAGCACCGAACAGTGAAATATTACAATTTACATCGGGAAATGCCTCGAAGAGCAAAACTACGCTTCCCCCGCAGCATTGACCAGTTTTTGCACCCAAGGGGAAGTGCTCCACAGTTTGCTGGAGTTTGTTTTGGGATAGAAGAGTTTTCGCGATCTTAACAGCCTGGAACTCAAGATTTCCGCCACCAATTGTGCAAAAGCTTTGTTCTGGTGACACGACCATCTTCGTTCCAGAATTTCGAGGAGCAGAGCCTCGAGTTCCTAAAACAGTTATGACAACATAACCATGCCCCGCGTTCGTGCAAGTTTGAACTGCATTAATCCATTGCATCTTAATCGGTCCCGCAAATCTGTTTTCTCACCAGTTCAGAAGCCGTGAAGACTCGCTCTGGGGTCGCGGGCGTATCGAGCCGAGGACTAATGCGGTAGTTCGAAATACTGGAGATAGCATCTCTCAGCGCACTCCATACCGATATCGCCAACATCAATGGCGGTTCTCCGACAGCTTTGGAGTGAAAAATTGTTGCCTCCATATTCGGGCTTTTTGGCAGGAGTTCCACGTTAAAGCTGATTGGCGTATCGCTAATAGCAGGTATTTTATACGACGCCGTGTTATTAGTTGTCAACTTTCCCTTACTATCCCAAACCAATTCTTCACTTGTAAGCCACCCCATTCCCTGTATAAAGGCTCCCTCAATCTGGCCTATGTCCAGTGCAGGATTGATCGATGTACCGACATCGTGACAGATATCAACTCTAGTGACTTTATATTCTCCGGTAAGTGTGTCGATAATAACTTCAGATACCGCGGCTCCATTAGCATAATAGTAGAANGGTCGNCCCTTACCAGTNTTTCTGTCNTAATGNATTTTNGGAGTTCTGTAAAAGCCCGTGGCAGAAAGNCTTATTCTATTTATGTGTGCGAGCATAATGAAGTCTTTGAAAGCGTATCTATTTTCCCCAATCAATACCCTTCCATTTAAGAACTGTATTTCATTTTTACAGANAGAAAAATGGGCCATAGCAAACATTACAAGACGGTCTTTTATTTTTTCCGCAGCATTCTTAGCTGCCATACCGTTGAGATCTGTGCTTGAAGAGGCTGCGGTTGGAGATGTATTGGGAACTTTGTCTGTTCGTGTGGCGGAACAACTAATTACGCCGGTATCTACATCAAAAACATGCGCCACAATTTGTGCAACTTTNGTGAACAGTCCCTGTCCCATTTCGGTACCACCGTGATTCAAGTGGATGGATCCGTCAGTGTAGATATGTACTAACGCTCCGGCTTGATTCATATGCTTTACAGTAAATGAGATACCGAACTTTACTGGAGTCAGTGCTAAGCCTTTTTTGAGTAATTCACTCTTGGAGTTAAAAAGTTTGATCTCCGCTTTTCGCTTCCAATAGTCTGATGTGGTTTCNAGACGATTTACCAANGCCGGAATGATGTGTTGCTCAATTTTTTGCCCATAGTGCGTTATGTCTCGTTTTTTTTCTTTGTTGTAAAAATTTATTTTTCTCACGGACAACGGATCTTTGCCAACGTTTCGAGCAATATCATCGATGATGTGTTCTATGGCTACCATTCCCTGCGGCCCCCCAAACCCCCTAAAAGCNGTGTTGGAAACCGTATTTGTTTTCACTCGATGACCGACNATTTTTGCATGCGGTAAAAAATANGCGTTGTCGGAGTGAAACATTGCACGATCAACTATCGCGTCCGATAAGTCCGCTGACATTCCGCAGCTAGCAGCCAACTCTATTTCAATACCTGTCAATAGCCCGTTNTCATCAAACCCAACCTTGTAACGGCTTTTAAAAGGATGTCGTTTTCCTGTAACANTAAAATCGTCAACTCGTGCCAGGCGGAGTTTTACNGGTCGATTAGTTTTCCGGGCGAGTAGGGCGGCAATACATGCCCATTGATTCGCATTTGTCTCTTTACCTCCGAATCCACCGCCCATCCGTCTAACATCAACTGTNACGAGGTTCATTGGAACATTCAGCACCTCGGCAACGAGCCTCTGTCCTTCGGTGGGGCTTTGTGAGGAAGTATGAACTATCATGCCGCCNCACTCTGTAGGGATACAGAGTGACACTTGACCCTCAAGATACATNTGCTCTTGNCCACCGATATTAAATTCACCCGACATTATCCGAGTGGAATTCTTCAAAGNAATTGCGGCATTTCCCCTTGTTTGTTCATGCACTGGTCTGACAAATTGCTTTTTTTTCAGTGACTTTTCAAGCGCGTGGTCAGGCTCATGGATTTCGTATGTTATTCGGGCTAGTCTGGCAGCTCTTCGGGCTAGGACATAACTTTTTGCAGCCACNGCGAAAATCACTTGCCCATGGAACTCAACCACATCTCCTTCGTTGACCATTATTGGATCCCCGGGGTAAACGGGGCCAATATCGCAAATTCCGGGTACATCGGAAAGTGTCAAGACGCTTATGACTCCTTCCGCTTTTTCGACNNGGCTCAAGTCAATCCTAGTTATGTGGCCTTTTGCAATGGAACTTAATCCAACATAAGCATGCAAGGTTTGCTTTGGCTCTGGATGGTCGTCGACATAGACAGCTTTTCCACTAACGTGAGCAGTTGCACTTTCATGCTTTAAGGGGACCCCAATTTTACTGTTGGACTTGTCAACGCTGACCTCAGGATCGGATCTTTCTTCAAGCATTTTTTCAGTTTTAAGAGGCATAGTGCGTCACGCGAAACTTTTCGTTGTCNAATCCATTTTCTTCNAGAAAATACCGCTTCAATAAATTTNTTGCCACAGATAGTCGGTAACCCGCGGTCGCACGAAAGTCAGATATNGGGGAGAAATCTTGAGGGATGCGCGTCATTGCGTCCTCGATCGTAACTTCTGACCACNTTTTTCCAAGCATNCTTTTTTCACATATTTCNGCCCGTTTAGGTANCTCAGCCATACCACCATATGCGATGCGAGCCTCTTTAATTAATCCCTCTTCGCGGANNATTGATATGGCTGCACACAGACTGGAGATGTCATCATCGATTCTTTTACTAACCTTATACGCTCTGAGAGNAAGGTGTCTTGTGCTTATAGGTATNTGAATNTCCTTNATAAATTCTTGGGGCNTTAGTTGAGTTTTTTTGTATCCAGTGTAAAAGTCTTCCAGNGGNATTGTTCGNTCCGAATNCATTTTNATAAGTGTTANNNTCGCATTTAATGCGATTANNACNGGNGGCATGTCNGCNACNGGCGACGCGTTGGCNATNTTTCCGCCCAGCGTNCCNCGGTTTCGAATTTGNANNGACCCGAAACGCTCAANTAGCTCTGTNAGATNNGGTTGAAGATNNANNANNGTNGCTTTTGCNNCNGTAAAANTNACTGCCGCGCCNATNANAANNNGTCCATTATTNTNATANANNGAATTCANCTGAGNTACATTTANANTATCGATCAACGTCTNGAATTTTTTTAAGCCTTGNGTAATTTCCAACGANAAGTCGGTACCTCCTGCAACCAGTCTTGCTTCTGGNTGCTCATGGAGTAGTNTGCATAACTCCCGGATGTCTCGTGGCATAAGGTATCGTTGATTTTTAACGGATAAAAAGGCGGGGGTATCCTCGTTTTTGATCCGTTCTAACTTTTTTANAGTNGCGCCCTCAGAGGCATCAAATTGATCACTGATATAATCCTGGTACATAGAGAAAGCGGCGCCTATTATTGACTTATATCCAGTACATCTACAGAGGTTCCCGCCCAAAGCTTCTAATATTTTTTCGCGTTCCGGTTTTTCGTTATTTTTTAGGTATGAGAATAAAGACATTATAAAACCAGGAGTACAAAAACCACATTGCGAACCATGGTTATCTACCATCGCTTGCTGGCAGTTATGAAGCAATTCACCACGCTGCAGATGCTCTACCGTGATTATTTGCCTACCATGCAAACTGCCGAGGGGAACTATACANGCATTGACTGCTTCGTATTGCAAACTTGATTTGTTAACACCAAGTTTCGATGTTACAACTGTGCAAGCGCCGCAGTCTCCGGAGGCACAACCCTCTTTCGTGCCGGTAAGATACAATTCTTCCCTTAAATATTCCAACAAGGAAATGTTAGGATTTATCTTTTCTAGAGTAATTTCATTGTCATTTAGCAAGAATCTTATCATAAGCTAGCCTATTCAAGGTCTCGATGAGATTTCATGGCAAAAGAGCGAAAAATCCAAAGTCAACATCTCTGATAGTATCTTTTGCTTAAAAATGTTTGGTTCAATTGAACCAAAAGCTCTATTCTGAATCATCTGCTATCCCTCGTGAGCAGTCAAGATGCAGCTNAGCATAACAATCATGAATTGCTGNCGCTAAGTAAACNNATCTGTGTCACTTTACCCTCCAAGATACGGCAGTGGTTTAGAGTTGATTCACTCTCGATACAGAATTACTTGGTTGATTAAACAGAAGGGCGACCGCTATNAGTTTTATNCTCACGAAAGCTTTCCATTTATGTTTTCAATGTGTAACTATGCTAATTTGTTTTTCCTGTAACCACAAAGGATGTGTAAATTATGCGGCGGACATTTTAAATGACTGACCTAGAAAATAGTTTAGTTCTATCAAATATTTCTAAACAGTACGGTGATCGGTTTGCAAACAATAATATTAGCCTTGAGGTAGTTGGTGGGCGCATCACTGCGATAGTCGGAGAGAATGGAGCAGGTAAAAGCACACTCATGAAAATCATTCATGGTTCGATTTCACCAGACTCTGGTAATTTGCATTGGAATGGAAAAATTCTAACGAAGCACTCCCCCGCTCGTGCTAGAGATCTCGGGATACAGATGGTTTATCAGCATTTTTCATTATTCGAGACCCTCAGTGTTCAAGATAATATTAGTTTGGCTTTAGGGTTGGAAAATTTAATTGGTGAGCCGAGTATTCTTGACCGAATAAATCAAAAATGTGAAGAATTTGGGATTGTTATTGATCCAGACCGACTAATCTACAGTCTATCCATGGGAGAGCGNCAAAGGGTAGAGTTGGTGAGGTGCTTGTTACAGAAAGTAAATCTACTCATTTTGGATGAACCGACTTCGGTACTCACCCCGCAGGAAACAAAGTCCCTCTTCGGCGTACTCAAGAGATTAGCTGACCGGGGAGTGAGTATCTTATTCATTAGCCATAAATTATATGAAGTAAAAGAGCTTTGTGATCAAGCTATAATTTTACGTAATGGAAAAGTCGAGGNTAGTTTTAATCCAAAAAAGAAAACTGTTGTTGAAATAGCAAATCTCATGGTGGGCGAGGAGTTAACTGTTCCGAAGAACTTTGAGAAAAGAGAAAGTGAAACCACAATTTTGGAGGTAAAAAATTTTTACTCTGATAACTCGGGATCTTTCAGTACATCTCTNAAAGATGTAAGTTTCGAGTTAAGAGCGGGGGAGATCCTNGGGATCGCAGGGATCTCTGGAAATGGNCAAGCNGAGCTTTTTAACGCTNTAAGCGGAGAGGGAGACCAATTTTGTGAGGGTATGATTGAATTNAAGGAACAGGACATCAGTCACCTGTCCCCTCAAATGCGTCGAGAGACTGGAGTCCACTTTGTCCCTGAGGACCGATTAGGTCGTGGTGCTATTGAAACGATGTCGTTATGGGAAAATTCAATTCTTACGCTAGCAGTGCCGGAGATCAGAAAAAAGTTTTTCCTCGATAAAAGCTATTTAAATAGCTGGACTAAGGAGATCATTGANAAGTTCTCTGTTCAATGTTTGGGCTACGCTGCAAATGCAGGTAGTCTTTCTGGGGGTAATTTACAAAAATTCATCATGGGTCGGGAGATTTTGCAACAACCGGAAGTTTTGGTCGTNACAAATCCAACCTGGGGTGTTGATGTTGCAGCNGCTGCATCAATTCATCATGCATTGATTTCTCTTCGAGATCGAGGTGCTGGAATTCTCGTTATTTCCGAGGATATTGATGAGTTATTTAAGTTAAGTGATAGATTAATGGTTATTTGCGAGGGTAAACTCTCAAAAGCAAGGTCTATCAAATCTACTTCAATTCAAGAGGTTGGTCAGCAAATGGTCGGGGCTAATTCATCTACTACCCTNGTAAATTAAGCAAGGTAATATTTTGGCTGGGCTATGATTAAGTTCGAACCCCGAGAAACCGCATCTAGCGTAATGAGCGTTGTCTCGCCTGTGATTGCGGGTATTTTAACGCTCTTAACCGGTGCATTGCTTTTTTATGTCCTTGGAGAGCCTCCTGGAAAGACCTTGTATACATTTTTCATAGTTCCAATTAGCACCCTCTATGGATTAAGCGAGCTCACCGTCAAGGCGACCCCAATATTAATGTGCGCTATTGGTTTAGCGTTATGTTATCGCGCAAATGTTTGGAATATTGGGGCAGAGGGTCAATTATTAATTGGTGCCCTTATCGGGGGTTACGCCGCACTTACGCTTGGCAACTCAACGTCTTTTTGGGCTTTGCCTCTGACTCTTGGTATAGGAATTTTTGGCGGGCTTTGCTGGGCATCGATACCTGCTGTGCTAAAGATTTACTTCAATACGAATGAGATTCTTACCACTATAATGCTGAATTATGTTGCCCTTAATTTACTTCTTTTTGCGATTCATGGTCCCTTAAAAGATCCCCATGGCTACAACTTCCCAGAATCTGCGCTGTTTTCGGACAATGTGCTTCTACCAACACTTTTTGATGCGCTCCGAATGCATATTGGATTCTTTATCGGTATTTTTCTGATTATTTTGTTGTGGATTGGGGTAACCAAAACGTTAGTTGGATTCCAAATAACTGCCTTGGGAAAGGACGACAAAGCGTCTCATTTTGCGGGTTTCAATAAAAAAGCATTGACATGGTTAGTATTTTTAATGAGTGGAGGTCTNGCAGGTTTGGCAGGAGCTATTGAGGTAACGGGACCAATTGGACAATTAATTCCTCACATCTCGCCGGGGTATGGTTATGCAGCAATAGTGGTTGTTTTTCTTGGTCGACTTCACCCCGTCGGTATTTTTTTGGCGAGTCTCCTCATGGCTCTGCTTTACTTAGGTGGTGAAATGGTACAAATTGAACTCGGATTACCTTTAGCGTTAACAGGATTGTTTCAAGGTATCTTGCTATTTTTTCTTTTATCCTGTGATGTTCTGATAACTTACCGAATTAATTTTGTGAAGAAAACAACAGATTTAATTGATCGGTAGCCACTTACTCGGCTGAGTTTCCATGGATCATTCCGTCGAAAATTTATGTGGTAGTTTCACTTNAAAAGGCTTTATAAAGCTGAAATCTTTTATAATCGGGCAATAAGACCTTTNNTCCNNAGGAATNCCGGTGGCGTTACGATCGGGTTGGTGTGGCATAGCTGACGTAGAAAGCCNATAAAAATGTTTTAAGATTAAGACNGGTTCAAGATTGTGATTGAATCCGCATAGTTTGTTCAAAAAGAGAAATTTTTTGCTCTAGCTTCCATTGNAGTGTCGCCTTTGAGCTTGTGCTCAAAAAGTGTCTGCAACGATCAGTCAATATTTCCTCGCTTATGTTTTTGTCTTCTGAGCACTCCTCAATGACTTCTCCAGTNAGAGTATCTTTGAACAGAGGTGCTCCTTGGAGGAAGCTGTATTGGATCGCGTTTCTCGATAGGCTTCTAATTGTTTTGTAATTGAGGTCGTATTCTGTGATTGCGCGAGAATATTCATTCGTCAGATCAATTCGCGATACGCCCTCATCGTCTGTCGAGATCGTGAGTGGAACTCCATATTCTAGGTATGTNTCAAAGGGATGTTCGGCCCCACTGATGCCAAGAATAACATCATTGCTTGTAAGATTGATNTCNACCGCTATGGAATGTTTCGCCATGTGATTCAGTAATCCGTNCAAGTCATCTTCATAAGCAATATCGATTCCATGGCCGATACGTTTGGCACCCGCTATCATTATTGCGTCTCTGACATGCCATCCAAGGTGCTTTGGAGGTACCAGTCCGAGTGTAAGTTCACCNGCATGCAACGCTATCCCGTTTGAGGAGTTTGTAGACTGTTTACTTATGTCCGAAATAAAGCTCATATGTAATCGGTAATCGCGCAGAGCAATAGGATCGTCTTCGGGTGCGACAAAGTTGAGTCCAACAACTCTCGAGTCTGCGTCAATCAGCTTGAATGCAAGTACCGTTTGAGCATAAACCTGNACNGGAGAAAATGTTCTTATGACCTGTGCTAGGTACCTAACCTCCACNTCACAGCCATCGAACCGGTTTGACTTCACTTCTTTACATTTTTGGATTTCTNTCCGACGACTTTCNATTTGGTCNAGNGNANTAGTAACTTTGNTCACCTGATCATCAATGAAATTATGGTNNAGGATTTCAGTAAACTCATNAGAGNTGGTTCCATATTCGGTTGCCGCCCAGTTNGCGACCTCGAACATNCCNAAGCTNTGCATCAATTCAAGATANANAATATTTTGNCTNGAGGCGCGAGTGNTNACNTCNGCNANAATGTCACCTCGGTTTCCCGCGACGAGGCTAGAAAATCTGCCAAATGTGGAGAAAAATTGGTCGTGTCCAGAAATTTCCCTAAGACTATAATCTCGAACTGAGAGCTGATCTATGATTCCTGTTAAGTTAGGAATGCCATATTCATTTACTCTATTCGCAGAAGCTGGTTTTCCAATTAAAACACCTATTTCTGTCCCATTTTCATCTTTTTTGCAAGGTGGGGCAGAAAGCATTTTACTCAGTGGGTGCACGCACATGCCTTTTGAAATTGCTAGATCGATAAAAGATTCAGCATAGAATGCCCCAGATAGATGATTATGCAGGTCTCCGCCCTTGGGATACCTTTGCATAAAGTTACGCAGTCGTACCGGATTTGACTTTAATTCTTCAAATATCGCTGATATTTCGTCAGTAACGGCTTTCCCGCCACATGCGTTGAGAAAAGACACCAAAATTACGGAGGTTGTTAAAGTTAACAGACGCACTATTCGGCCTAACACACTCACCTTAAGTCCAATCCTTTCTTTGTCAATCATTTTGACCAAATTAAATTCTGAGTTTGTACGACTGTATTTATTGCTATTCAGTTTTAATTTTTTTTATTGAGGGGATTTGAGTTTCGTAGGTATCCCAATTATCTAATAGCTTGTCTATAACAACGCTTCCCGCTAAGAATATATTTTCAAGCGAGACCTCCAAGCCAGCGTAACCCTCTGACTCCTTCATAAGATTTTCCGCTGCAGAAAGGTTTGGGGGTTGCATAGTAAAGTTACTGCCACCTCTGAGCACAAGCGCTCGGTCAATGTCTACCTTGTCAATTTTGTCGAGGTAGGTAAGTGATTGAAAAGTGCCTGTTTCCTCCATAGCTGATGTTACAAAATCTGTTGCGCCATCTGTCCAATAACTTACTAGCTCGTTAGCCCATTTATTTTTGAGTTTTCCATGCCAAAAAGTCATTGCGGCAATATGCCCACCTTTGAGGACTTCGGGCGCTTTTCGGGCGTTTGGGTGCTCGGAGTAAAGATTTCGGGTATCCCACAAACTTTCCTCATCAAATAGCTTCAAATCTTGAGTTTTTTCATAGGCCCAATCACGGAGCGACGGGTTCGCGACAAATACTTCTTTATGGCAGCAGTAAGCCCTTCCCTCGCCAGATATCTTGGGTCGAGGAGTTTCAAAAGGAGTGCTTGTGTCAAAATGAAGGTAGCCGGTGTTCCAGTCATCGGGAATTTCACGTGCATCTAATTCGTAACCCAAATCCCCATCCACTAAGAAGGAAGACCAGACAACGGAGCCTATCGAGGCATCCTCCGGATCAATCCCTGCAATTCCGGCGACCAGCCAGTATGCTCTTGAAAGATCGAATCGAGGATCCAATCCTAGCGCCATTATTGCCGCCGCGGAGTTAGCAGTTCCTATCCCAGTAACCATTCCAAGAGTCTGTGTTTCCGGATTATAGAATAGATCATGATGTGACTGTGGAAACTCGAATTTTTTGTTTAGCTCGCGTCTTTCCTTCCACAGCTGAAACTCACCGATTTCGTCGCCTTCGTCCGCTCCAATTTCGAACATGGTAACAATAACGACTTTGACGGGCACTTTGTCCTCATTTGCCGAATTTGCAGACGTGTTTTGATGGTTTTGTTGGCTACAGCTGATTGTAAGAACGAGTAAAAATACAATAACAACTTTTTTGGTAATCATAGTATGCACTTGGTTTTCCTATTTTATTTGTGACTAACTTTCACCCGCTGAAGCGAATTGAGGGTACATGCAAACGCAAACCGCTCTCTTGAATGGCTTTGTTAGAGAGAATGCATTATCTGTGCCATTACTCTAATGATCAAACAGGGTCAAGTATATGACTGGTAATCTCTCATTGAGAGGTACTCTTGCACTATTTAGTCTCAAAT
>PBJN01000014.1 GCA_002720735.1 Porticoccaceae bacterium | reverse complement strand
TGAGGTAGAAGCTTTTCTAGCCGAGGACCAAACGGCGTTAGAAAATGCGAGAAATGCGTTGGCAAGTGCTAGCGACAGAGCGCAGCTGGATGAAAAAGAAGGTCATGAATTTCAGGAGGAGAAGGACCGCCTTCAGACTAAATATAGTGGTTTCCGAAAAGAATTAGGAGAGAAACAATTATTGCTTACAGAATTAAAATTGAAGATTAAAGCATTGGAAATTAAACGAAATACNATTGAGGAACTTATTGGGCGTTTNGAGTCGCAGATAANACGATTAAAGACTCGAAAGGCTGAAATAGAGAACATAACTACGAATGATCCCTNGGTGCCTCTGATGCACGAAAAATTGCATCAAATGTTGAAGAATCGGGTTTTAGCGGAGCAGGANTACAAAGATGCTAAATCTGCTATGTTGTCGTCAGAGCAAAAGCGCCGNGAAGTAGAAGAGATGCGAGTCACACNNAACTCAGAGNTAAACTCATTNAGAGAACATTTGGAGGATGCGCGTCTTTCGAGACNTGAATCGATGACGTTGCAACGCACTTTAGGAGAACAAATTACATCCGATCCATCTAAGTTACCTGACTTAGTTGAAAATATTGACGATNGCATCGACATCACTTCCTTGATGACTGAGNTGGACGTAATAGAGGCAAAAATCGGCAAGTTGGGACCAATTAACTTGGCGGCCGTTGAAGAATATAAAATTGAGTCTGAGCGAAAGGATCATCTAGATCGCCAGAATGATGAGCTTGTATCCGCACTTGAAACTCTCAATGAAGCTATAAAAAAAATAAATCAAGCTACCAAAGCTAGGTTCAAAGAAACCTTCGATTCAATAAATGACTATATCAGAGAATTATTTCCNAAGTTGTTTGGTGGTGGTGAGGCTCACATGCAGCTCTCTGGGAATGACCTTTTGGAGGCAGGTGTTGTTTTAATGGTGAAACCGCCGGGGAAGCAAAATAGCACTATTCAAGCACTCTCGGGAGGAGAGAAAGCACTCGCGGCACTCACCATGGTGTTTGCTATTTTTAAGCTTAACCCATCACCATTCTGCATTTTAGACGAAGTTGATGCACCGCTGGATGANATGAATGTCAGTAGATANCTTGGCTTGGTTAAAGAAATGTCACCAAAAGTACAGTTTATTATGATNACACACAATAAAATTTCGATGCAAGCNGCTGATACCCTGCTAGGAGTTACAATGTCTGAAGCTGGAGTGTCAAGAGTAGTGTCTGTAGGGGTTAATCAAGNANCTAATTTGGTTGGCTNAGCTAACAATTTTTTTAAAAACNCTTTTGTTTTTTAAAAGGCCAATTACAATAACGATTATCTTCTAGTGATCGGGACTAATTAACAGACATGGAATTTCTGGCTGCAAATAAAACTCTCATTGTGGTTGCGGGGTTAGTTCTCGTTGCTATCATTTTGGATGGAATGCGCCGTGCGAAACGACACAGATATGAAAACCTGCAGATGTCAACTCACCTTGACAAAATGGAGAAGCGTGGAAACAAAGTCGAAAATGTGGAGAATTTGTTCAGCGCTGATCAGTCTTTAAATAAAAANCATGGAANTAANGTGGCAGGTGAAGCAGGATTAGAGGACATTCTCCTCAGTCCGAAAGACATAGGTCGTCGTTANACACGCACCAACGACCTTAGACAAACTAATATTGATTTCGGNCGTTCGGANCNCGTTTCTGAGGTTGGTGAGAAGTCTGTCCCTGGGCTTANGAGCGGCTCGGATGATCATGCTAAACGTGATGAGCTTGATATTATAATAGTTCATTTGATGGCGAACAGGGGTGAGTTTTTAACTGGCTCCAATTTGCTTGAAACGNTTTTGCAGGCGGGTTTGCGCTACGGGGCAATGGGTATATTCCATCGCCATGCGCAAGAGGAGGGAGAAGGGCCAGTTCTTTTTAGTTTGGCAAACCTAGTTAATCCTGGGACCTTTGATTTAAAGACGATCTCTGCAATAAAAACTCCCGGGGTGACTCTTTTTTTAAATTTAAATGACGTAGAAGATGCGTGTGCTGGTTTTGANTTAATGATGTCAACTGCACGCACNATGGCCCAAAGTCTCAAGCTAAATGTTTTGGACGANTCACGAAGCTCTATCACCCCTCAAACAATTGATCATTACCGGCAACGAGCGCGTGAAGTGGCTGGACGTCATGCGCTTAGTTGAGAAAAAAAAATAAGTTCATGGTCACCATAGATGACGGGATAATTGCCAGCTACAGACGGTTGGTNAGCGCTTTGCAAGCGCATAATCATTATTATCACGTTTTGGATGANCCACGTATTTCGGATGTTGAATATGATGGGTTGATGCAGCAGCTTTTGNTGGTNGAAAAACAGTANCCGCAGTTAATAAAAAAGGATTCTCCATCACAGCGAATCGGTGGAGACCCACTCTCTGAGTTTAATCAAGTACAACACACGGTTCCAATGCTGTCGCTTGATAATGCTTTTAGTGAAAAAGCATTGAGAGATTTTGATCGTCGTGTCCACGAAAGATTACAGGACTCTGCAAAAGTGTCCTACCTGTGTGAGCCAAAACTGGACGGAGTTGCTGTCAGTTTNATCTACAAGGAAGGTATGTTAGTTAGCGCGGCGACTAGGGGAGATGGTGCTATTGGCGAGGATGTAACTTCAAATATAAAAACAATCAAGTCACTACCTTTAAAATTGATGAGTGATCTTCCACCCAGGCTCATTGAAATACGCGGTGAAGTCTACATGACGAGACAAGGCTTTAATCGATTAAACGTCTTTGTCAAGGAACGCGGTGAAAAGCCTTTTGTAAATCCTAGAAATGCTGCAGCTGGGAGTTTGCGTCAATTAGATTCTAAAGTAACAGCGCGCAGACCATTGAATTTTTGTGCTTATAGTGTTGAGCAGTATTCAGACTCTGGATCTCCGGATACGCAATTGGGGATGCTGGAGTATGTTGGACGCTTGGGTTTTAGAATCAACTCTGACATTTCTTTTGCGGCTGATATTGATGCGTGTGAAAGTTACTGCAATAGTTTGTTGACGCGAAGGGCTTTGTTGTCTTACGACATTGACGGTGTTGTGATAAAAGTCAATGATCTAGAGAAGCAGAAGCTTTTGGGTGTTCTTTCGCG
Organism: Porticoccaceae bacterium; assembly: GCA_002720735.1. Lineage (GTDB taxonomy): Bacteria > Pseudomonadota > Gammaproteobacteria > Pseudomonadales > Porticoccaceae > TMED48. The sequence goes on along the minus strand of PBJN01000014.1, from coordinate 33,584 downwards.
ATCTCCCCGGTGGGCGATCGCACGTAAATTTCCCGCTGAAGAGGCTTTTTCTCAGCTAGTNGCCGTTGATTTCCAGGTGGGAAGAACAGGAGCTGTNACACCGGTTGCACGTTTAAGTCCTGTGTTTGTTGGTGGAGTTACAATTAGCAGTGCTACCCTGCATAATGCTGACGAAATGAGTAGATTGGGTCTGCATCTGGGAGATACTGTGGTCGTTCGTCGTGCTGGGGATGTCATTCCTCAGGTGGTTAGGGTGGTTTATGAGCGCAGGCAGAAAAATTCGTCGCTAGTCTTGTTTCCAAAATTTTGTCCAGTTTGCTCCGCACCAATTTTGAATAATCCCTCAGAGGTTGTCGCTCGTTGTTCCGGAAGTCTAAGATGCTCTGCTCAGGTTAAACAAGCGATTAAGCATTTTGCGTCAAGGGGCGCGATGAATATTAATGGTCTCGGTGACCGGCTGGTTGATAAATTAGTCGATGCCGGTTGCATAGCTTCAATTGTGGATCTTTATGACTTAACTTTACCAATACTTACACAACAGGAGCGATTGGGAGATAAGTCAGCACGTAATCTCCTTTATGCCATCGAGAGTAGCAAGAGAACCACCTTGCAGAAATTTTTGTACGCTCTTGGAATAAGGGAAGTGGGATTAAATTGTGCTCGCTTGTTGGCAAAGCAGTTTGCAACAATTGANGAGATTATGGCTGCTCGAACAAACGAATTGTTGTCGATTGAGGGAATTGGACCAGTATTAGCGGAGCATATCCAATTTTTTTTCGCTGATCCAAAGACATGTAAGGTTATTTCGGAGTTACAGAAAAAAGGCGTGCATTGGCCTCTTGCTACCGATGATAAGGTGAGAGATATCTCACTCGATGGGCAGGTTTGGGTATTGACTGGACGAATGGATTCAATGAGCCGAGGAGATGCTAGAAATTTGTTACAAGCATTGGGCGCTAGAGTTTCTGATTCAGTTTCCTCAAAAACTAGTCGGTTGGTGGCTGGATCAGGCGCGGGGTCTAAACTTAAAAAGGCAAATGCCCTTGATGTTCCCGTATTTGATGAAAAACAGTTTTTACAATTTATAGCGGATACTGAGACATAATACCTTTGAAAATTCCTTGGCTGGGGCTTTTTTATGTAGAATCGCCATGCGGACTACTTTTATCGTCTTTCTCGAGCTGGTTTAAAGCTACTGCAAGTTTCGTTACTTTATGAAATGACAGATACATATGCTCATCCAGCGTGGTCGTTTTAACTTGTCGAATAGGAAGTTNATCGNTTTGTATCTTTTTTATCCAGATTTGGAGTTTAAGAAACGGTTAAGAGTAACTAATGAATAGTCCCACGTTTTCGATTCAATATTATTTAAGAGCAATTGGAGCAAATAGCATAGCCACGGGTATTCATTCCGTTTTATTCCCTTGGTTGGTAATTGGTGTTGTTGGGGCATCAGCAAGTGAATTAGGATTAGCACAGATGGCTATCCTGCTTCCGAATACCATTTTCCTTCTGTTCGGCGGAGTAATTTCAGACCGAATCCACCGTGGGGCATGGCTATCTCTCTTGTACATGCTCTATGTCATGCCCTTGTCAATGCTCTGGTGGTTTTACGCATTCAATACTTTAACGTTCCAATTATTGATTGTAAGTGGAGTTATGTTTGGATTTCTGAATGCCTTTGTACAACCTGCTCGTGAAAGTTTATTAGTTTTTACGCCATCACATTTAATGCACCAGTCCGTGGCTAAATCCATAGTTGTCAAATTTATTGCACAAGGAGTAGGTTTTGGGTTAGCCGGGTTGTTAGGTTACATAGAGCTGTCTGTTTTGTTGGGCATTCAAATTTTTATGTTCGGATTATCATCATTGTTGATTTCCCGGGCTCACCGAGTAAATAAAAATTTGTCCCGACAAACAATAGTTAGTAAACCTTCATGGANGGATCTGTTAAATGCTCTAACTTTGTTTGTTAACAACAAGAGCTTTTTGCATCTTCTTTTTCTTGTTTTTGCAACTGGATTATTACCTTTTGGGGTTTATTTAGTCGGGATACCAGTTCTTGTGCGACAAGTTTATGATGGTGGAGCTATGCTTTTGTCGGCGCTTCAATTGCTTTTTACTTGTGGAGTAATTTCAGCCAATGTTGCAGTTGCAAGGAGGGCAACAAATTTCGTCAATCCAGGCAAACTAATGGTGATAACTTTTTTATGGCGTGGTACGTTATTCATTTTTGCCGCACTCTCGCCTCCTCTTTGGATTTTATTTTCCGTTGTTTTTTTGTGGGGGCTCTCTACAGGATTGTCGATGGCTGTGGGTCGAACGATTCTTCATAACAACATTAGTGGATCTTATCGCGCTAGAGCTTTGTCCATTTATCAAATAAGTTTAGTCGGAGGCACCCCTTTGGGAGCTTGGTTATGTGGTGTTCTAATAAATAACTTGGGAATAAGCACTGCTTTTACGTTAATCTCTATCCCTAGTATAATAATTGCGATCACGATGTCTTTATTCTCTCCACTTTGGAAGCTTCGGACAACTAATCCCTGAGGCAAGGTGCGATTCTTCAATTACTCCAGAAAAACTAGGATTGCAGCTGCGGCGGCAACATTTAGAGATTCAACACCTCTCCGCATGGGTATTCTGAGCGCATGATTGGAAACTTGCTTTATGGCCGCACTTATGCCATTGCTTTCGCCTCCAAGAACATGAATGATTGGAGAAGAGGGAGCAAAATCATAGATTGTATTGGGGGCATTCGGATCTAGAATCGTTACTTGAAATCCTCCTCGCTGAAAGTCAGCAAGCGCAGTAACAAGATCCTCGCAACGAAGAATGTTGCATTTAAAAGCAGTTCCGGCGCTGGCTTTTATCGCTAGAGGTGAAAGGACTGACTTTCCTCTTGATGGAAGTAAAATACCGAATGCGGAACTTGCGGTCACACTCCTTATGATCATACCAAGGTTGATTGGGTTTGTAATCCCGTCGAGAGCAATTAGTTTAGTGGTCTGACTAAGAGGCATGCAATCTATGATTTCCTTGTAATGTCGATATCCCGGGCATTGGATATCACAAGCTACACCCTGATCCTGTTTGCCATTTCGTGAAATCCTTGCGAGCTGGGTTTTACTATGCCAACGAATACTTACTTTGCGGCTATCAGCAAGTTCTACCAGCCTTTTAAGTGTTTTGTTGTATTTATGTGTGTTTGCTAGATGAAGTCGATATATATTCAATTTCTCGTCACATAGAGCCTCTAGGCATGTATTGCGGCCATACACTGTGATCACATGCTTTAGAGATACTTTTTTGGATATATAACGCGGGCTATCGATTTTTTCATTCATATACATGAATCCTAATTTTTGGCTTGATTCAATCCTTTAAAGAGGTTTTAAAATGCTGCGTAAGTTGATCGTTATTCTGGGAAATGAGAAATTGATAAAAGGCGGATTAATCAATTCAATGCTGAGCGAAAGGCATGAATTGCCTCTTCTAATCCTCGGTTGAGTGCCTCAACAATTAGCGCATGACCAATAGAAACCTCAGCAAGCTCAGGTATTAATGCAAATTGTTTTAAATTTACTAGGTTGAGATCATGACCGGCGTTGACCCTCATTCCCAGATCTGCCGCAAGCTTTGAGGCGGCCAGGTGTTGAGAAAATATTTTTTCTACATGTTTGGTCCCCCAAGCTTGGGCGAAAGGGCCGGTGTACAGTTCAATACAGTCGGCACCTAATTCAGCGGCTCTCCGAACTTGTTCCAGATCCGGATCTATGAAAATACTAGTGCGAATCCCTAAAGATTTTATTTGATCTATTATTGGCACAAGTAGGGTTCCGTAGTCCTGTAAATTAAAACCATGATCAGAAGTTAACTGCTCGTTGGTATCCGGAACTAGCGTGCATTGGTCCGGCTTTGAGTGCTCTACTAAAGCTAGGAATCCGGGATATTTTTCAGTCGGCATGCAAAAGGGATTACCTTCAATATTTAGCTCAATTTTTTTTAACGGGCTTATGAGATTGGAAAGTTGTTTCACATCTCTGGGTTGAATGTGGCGGCCATCCGGCCTCGGATGCACGGTTATACCATGTGCCCCAAGGTTGATACAACTCTCGGCGAAAGTAAGCACGCAAGGAAAGTTTCCCGGCCTAGAATTTCGAAGTAGTGCAATTTTATTAACATTTACGCTGAGGGCAATCAATTTCCATCCAACCCTAAATTTTNGTTGCGTTNACGACCGGCGTCTAACATAGACTCTCTTGTATTTCTCTTGCTCTTAGAATCCTTATTGGNTTGATTGGGACATCCCTAAACATACCATAGTTATGAGTTTTTTTAGCGGCAATAGCATCGACAGTAGACATTCCATCGACAACTTTGCCAAATACTGCGTAACCGTAATGACTTGCAGTTGAATCAAGCGACGGATTGTCCGTCATATTTATGAAAAACTGTGATTGAGCACTATGCGGATCTGAAGTCCTCGCCATGGCGACACTTCCTCGGACATTTTTTAATTGATTATTTCCCTCATTTGGCACGGGAGGGGTTTGGTTGTGACGGAGCGTAAAATCGAAGGTATACCCCCCTGTTTGGACAATAAATTGAGGTATAACCCGATGGAAGATTAATCCGTCATAGTGAAATTCATTAATCAATTTAATGAAGTTTGAGGATGTAAGCGGGGCATGATTGGGATAGATTTCGATGACAAATCTTCCAGAATCTGTTACAAATTCAACTTTGTTACATTGGCATACGGCCAGTTGGGAGANGGNCATGCAGCAAATGATGAGAATGATATTGGTTNGAAGACTNATNTTTTTTTCTCAAAATTACATCTCTTATTTCCAAGTTGATAAGCGCTTTCTTCCCCGAATCTNCGGAATTAATGCCGTTAGTAGTGCGCCTAAGAAAACTGATAGCGCACCGTACAAAAATAACTGTTGTCCCTCATTTTGTTGTGATACTTGCAATTGCGCCGTTAACACGTCATTTTCTTGAATCAGCAAATGATTTCTTTTAACTAATTGTTCAATATTTTCATCAATAACCGGTTTGGGGATGTTATCGTTATGCATAGAAATTAGTTTTTTTTCATTGTCGTGATTAATGACTAAAGAATTATATTCATTATTTTTTTGTGCGAGCGCGTTTTTCAACTTCTCGGAAATGATTTGTTCTTCTTTCAACATTTGCTCCAGCGCTTTTTTTGCCTCTCTCTCCTCAATTAGTAATGTGCGCGAAATTGGACTCTCTGATATGAATCGTTTTTCAATCCAACCCTGTTGACCAAAGTCAGTCAGAATTTTTTTCCATTGCCCGTCGCTATCCGTAATAGTTAATGGAGTGCCACTCTTAAGCCCGTTGTGGGTAACTTTTCCATTTTGATTGGGTACACTTCTGACAGGAACATAATACTCGTCACTTATATAACCACGCTTCTCACGCACAGTGTCTGCAGGGATAGACGATTGACTGAAATTATTGGTTGATTGAGCTTGAAAATTAGTTAATTCGTCAGATACTCTAGCGTCGGAGTCTTCAATCGCCTCAATTTCATGGGTGGGATCAATATTATTGCGTTCAATAATGATTGTTTCGGTAGGATTATTATCAGATTCTCGAAGCTCTTGGGAGATGATAGGCTGGATGAAGATACCAAACGCAAGTAGTGGCCCATAAAGCATCAGTTTTAGCATAAATGTTCTCTTTTGGTTGGCGAGGGTGTCACGCGGTCGTATCGCACGAGTAATTCAAAATCTCATTAACCAAACTAAGGTAGTACATATTTAAAAGGATTCACTTCTATTTTTTTNTAAACGCCTATTTTTAANTANGCATCCTCGCTTGCCCAAGCCTCTGCTTCTTGGAGTGAATTGAAATCCGCAATTATCAAGCTACCTTGAAAACCATGTTCTCCGGGATTTGTGTTATCGATTTTAGGATATGGTCCTGCTACCAATAGCCGTCCTTGGTCTTTGAGTCGCTGCAATCGGTCTAGATGTTCAACTCTTGCCGAAGATCTTAAAGCGGCGGTGTCTGGATAATCTTCACAGTTAATTACATACCACATACGTCAGTTTGTCATTTTTTTCTTAAGTAGATCTTCAAGGGGGATGCCTGTAATACGCTTGATACTTGTCAGGAGATAATAGAGGTTTGCGAACAAAATTAGCGTTACTGGTAACGCTATCACAGGAAAGCTAAGAGCCCACATCGCGCCAAGTTGCTCGTTAAATTCCACAGTTCCCGGTGTAGCGGTTAAAATGATAGTTGCGAGCACGTAATTTAGGACGGCAGAGATTAAAAAACCGCCCGCGAGAATCCAAGAGCCGCTAACTAAAAGGGTTTCAAATTCTGTGGCACGACCATTTTTCTTTAGTGCCTCACTTATCAATTCTATTTCGAAAACAAATTCGACAAATATACGAATCACCGGCTTTGATGATTTGAGGGATATGAGGGTGGCAAGTGCAAGAAGGGAGGGTATAGAAGCTTCTTTTATGGCTATATAGGAAGCATTCAGCTCCATCAAGCTGATACCCCCTGTCAACAAAATGCTTATCACTCCAAGGGCAGAAAAAAAGTTTAAATTTTTTCTTACTATGAAATCCCGAATGCCGTAGATCAAAGGGAACAGGAGAGCAGTTATTATGGCGAGCTTTATTCCTAAATAATTCTCTTCGCTAAGCTTCATGAAGGTGAAGGTGGGAATTATTAAGTTACAGGCAATATTCAGGAGCAAGTTCTCCTGATGAGAGTTTTTTTTGTTTAAATCTCCACCACCGTCTTGGGCCTTGGGTCTTTTAAAATAACTCATGTTTAGTTTATAGCTCTAATACTCTGCATTAGCTTACAACGCATCTATCCATCTCTTAATAAAGATCATAGAATGATCGCATTTATAAAGAATAGCCAGTTTGCTCGATACAAAACCTACCGACCCTATTATGCTGAAAAATTATAATTAAGTAAAAGTAATCTCAACCATTTCACACCGGAATTACCTATGAGCTTGTTTTTAACAATTCATCCCAAAAATCCACAAATTCGTTTGATCCAGAAAATCACGGATATACTTAATTCAAGCGGCGTAATTATTTATCCGACTGATTCTGTTTATGCGATAGGATGTAAGATTGGTGAGAAGCGTGCTGTTGATCGGATTCGCATGATCCGTGGGATTGGAAGAGATCAAGATTTCTCGCTTTTGTGTCGAGATATCTCTGAGGCTGCAAAGTTTGCCAAAGTAAGTGATAGTAATTATCGTTTTTTGAAGGCAAAGACCCCTGGGCCTTTCACTTTTTTATTGCCAGCCTCCTCCTCTTTACCTAATCGATTGTTTCATCCCAAAAGAAAGGTGGTGGGAATAAGAATACCGCAAAATAATATTGCTCTGGCATTGTTAACCGCTCTTGGCGAGCCTTTGATGAGCCTCACCTTAGCAGTACAGAATGACCCATATGGCGTAGCTGACCCTGAAGAAATTAGACAACGTTTTGAGAGCCTTGTTGATGGCATCGTTGATGGAGGATATTGTGGTGTTGAGTCTACATCAGTGGTTGATTTAACGGGAGAAGTGCCGAAACTTGTGCGCGCGGGATTAGGCGATTTGGCCTCAATAATGTAAGCTTAACTTAGTCTCTCGAGACTGCTTAGTCTGAGATGTAATACCGATTGTTGAACCAACCTTTAGTTAATGGAAAATTTTGTTAAAAAAGGATTTCTTTGTCCCCCATATTTCCCAAAAATAATCAAAAGAATGCCGTTCCACGGCAAGTGGAGATGCCTTTCGCGGTAGTGCAGGGGCAAAAGCTTTCGGTATTTCCTAATGACCTTTATATCCCCCCAGATGCTTTGGAGATAATCCTTGAGGCGTTTGAGGGCCCTCTAGATTTGCTGCTATATCTAATAAAACGACAGAATTTGGATATCCTTGATATTGATGTGTCTGAGATTACTCGGCAGTACACTGACTATATTAGGATTATGCAAGATCTAAAGTTTGAGTTAGCGTCGGACTATTTAGTTATGGCTGCTATGCTAGCAGAAATTAAATCGCAAATGCTTCTTCCCCACGTCTCTGAAGTGATTGAAGAGACAATGGATCCCCGTGCGGAATTGATTCGCAGGCTTCAAGAATATGAGGTATTTAAAAATGCAGCCAAGAATATAGATAAGCTAACTCGAGTTGACCGCGATATTTTTCTTGCTCGAGCAGAATTTAGTGGCCCTGATCCCGTTATCCTCCGACCAACTGTCACTTTGCAAGATTTAAAAAAGGCTTTGGAATCGGTAAATGAACGTTCTCGTTTATCGAAGCATCATGAAATTTCGGAGGAATTTATCTCTACTCGCGAGCGTATGGCGGACATTTTAAGTCGTTTAAACAAGCGAACGTTTATTACTTTTGGCAGTTTATTTGACCCCGTTGAGGGAAAGTTAGGGGTAATTGTCACATTTTTGGCCATTATGGAATTGATGAAAGAAAGGTTAGTTGACATCGTTCAAACCGAATCTTTTGGGACGATCTATGTCAGGGCGCAAGAGTTATGAAATCGTTACTGTTGCGTCAAATTATTGAGGGTGCGTTACTTTTGTCTCCAACGCCCCTTGCAATTGCAGAATTGGAAAAATTATTTTCCGATTCGGAAAGACCCGAGAGAGATCAAATACTCGCAACTGTGGAGGATATTCAGTTAGATTGCCGAGATAGGGGTTATGAATTGGTGGAAGTAGCTAGTGGTTTTAGGTTTCAAATTAGAGAGCAATTAGCGAGTTGGATGCATCGACTTTGGGAAGAAAAGCCGAGGAGGTATTCTAATGCTATGCTCGAAACTCTTGCACTTATTGCATACCGGCAACCGCTAACTCGAGGAGATATTGAGTTGGTGCGTGGGGTGGCGGTAAGTTCTGATATGATAAGAACTTTACTAGAACGAGAGTGGATAAAAATTGTGGGACATCGTGATGTTCCGGGTAGGCCGGCGCTTTATGCGACCACAAAAGAGTTTTTAAATTATTTTAATTTGAGTGATCTTGGACAGTTGCCAAAATTGAAAGTCGTTGAAAATTTGGAGACTGGTGTTAACCAACCAACGTTAAGTGAATTAGAGGGCATGCGCAGTGAAATTATAGAGAACTAGAACCGGAAAGTCAGTTTAAGATATACCACTTTTCATCAGTACTCCTGTCAACATTTAATACATCGGATAAATTAATGTCTGAAAAAATTCACAAAGTACTCGCTGCGGCCGGTCTAGGTTCCCGCCGGGAGGCTGAGCGTTGGATCGCCGAGGGAAGAGTATCTGTGAACGGTAATATTCCTAAGGTAGGCGACCGAGCAGTTTCTTCGGACAAAATTATGCTGGATGGGAAGTTGGTACCATGCATTTATCAAGGGTACCCAAGAGTTTTGATGTATAACAAACCAGAGGGAGAGATCTGCAGTACTGTTGATGAAAAAGGGCGTACGACAGTTTATGAGCAATTACCTCGTATTCCTAGAGGGCGTTGGATATCTGTGGGTCGGTTAGATATCAATACTAGTGGCTTACTTCTTTTCACCGATAACGGAGAGCTAGCCAATCGCCTTATGCACCCTCGATATGAAATTTCTCGACAATATTTAGTAAGAGTGTTCGGAGCTGTTAATCTGTCAATCATTAACCGTTTAACTGAAGGCGTTGTCTTGAGTGATGGTTTTAGTAGATTTGACACCGTAAAACCCAATCTTCATCCTCGCTCAGATTATAAATTAATTTCATCTAACAAATGGTATCGTATCTCGATTTCAGAGGGTCGAAATCGCGAAGTGCGACGCCTGTGGAAATCGCAAGGCATTGAAGTTAATCGTCTGAAGCGGATAAGTTTTGGACCAATTGAACTTCCCTCTATTGTCCGGAAAGGAGAATTCATGTACTTGGATGAATTGCAAACAAGATCTTTGTTAGATGTTGTCCGACTTGACGTCACTCACTGTTCGGAAAAGGAAATTGACAAAGATACGCGCAGGCGCAATGAAAAAAAATTACGGGCGAGGGGAAACACTAATATTCATTCAAGGCAAAAAAACCTCATAAAAGGTAGGAAAGAATTCTTATAAACACTTCCGGAGGTGCCTTAAAAGAATCTGAGAGAAATTCTAAGCAACTTATTTTACTGTTGGGCGTGAATTGTTTTTCCATTTACGCCAAGACTGTCATTACCGAGCAAATAAAGGTATGCCCAAATGATTTGATCGGCGGTTTTTAAGTTAGTTGGATTTTCTGCCGGGTAAGCTTTTGCACGCATTGCCGTGCGAGTAGCTCCAGGATTAATCGCATTAATCCTGAGCTCNCCCAAATTTTCTTGTTCTGCGGCCCAGCCTCGCATGAGTGCGTCTACTGCGCACTTAGAAACGGCATATGCACCCCAGAATGCGCGGCTCGATTGCCCCGCTCCAGAGGTAGTAAAGATTATAGATCCGCCATGAGTAGATTGTTCCAGGAGAGGCATCAGTGAGCGGGTGAGCTGAAATTGAGCGGTTACATTAGTCTGAAGTACTTTCTCCCACAGTTCTGACTTATATTGGTTGAGCGGCATTCTATCTCCCAAAATCGCTGCATTATTAACTAATCCATCCAGAGTTCCGAATTCGACCTCAATTCGATTTTTTAATTCTAAGTAGTCAGCATCTTTTGCGTGCTCCAAATCGAGGGGGCAAATTACCGCTTCGGAGCTCGTTTCGCGCACTACTTGGTCGTATGTAGTCTCGAGGGAATTAATATTTCGACCCGTGAGTACTGCAGTTGCGCCATACCGAGCAACTGCGATTGCTACAGCTCTGCCGATGCCATTACCTGCACCAGTTATCAAAATAACGCGTCCACTTAATAAATCACCCGATGCTTTATATGAGGAGACTGAGAACTTTTTCAATATTCTAGCTCTTTAAAAAGAAGGTTAAAGAGTTTTTTTGGGGTGAGCGCAATCCAATCAGCATTCCAACAAGAGATATCTTCATGTTTGTTTATGTATCCCCAAGCAGCCACAATCGAACGCATTTTAGCATTTTTGGCAGCTAATATATCTCGTGAATGATCACCTATATATATACACTCATCAATTTTTACATTGAGGTGCATACTGCCAAGTTGAAGTGACTCTGGGTGTGGCTTGGGCTTTTTAACATGATCAGAGCATATCACGCAGCGGGCGCGATTAATTAGATTTAATCTCTTCAGTAAACGTTCTGTATACATCCAAGGTTTATTTGTAACAACGCCCCATGGTAACGCCCGCTGGTCGCATTCAGTTAGTATTTGGTCTATATGCGGGAAAATTTTAGTATTGTCTCCAAGATGTTCAAGGTACAGAGTCAACAATTCGTTTTGCAAGGTATCGAAGTTTAGGTCGATGGGTGTAACGTTAAACGCAAGTTCAAGTAAACTAGCCGACCCATCACTTACTCGGTTTCGAATAAGATCAAAATCAAGATGGGCACGTTTATGCCTACTCAAGAGGGAGTTTATAGACGTCACAAAGTCAGGAGCTGTATCAAGAAGTGTTCCATCTAAATCGAAGAGAAGGCCACTAAAAGCAATCATTAAACTTCCTATCAAAGAGGTTCATTAGGTTCGTTTTTTTGCGTGAATCATGTAATTGACATCGACTTGACTTGATTCAAGACGGAAGTTTTTTGTGAAAGGATTGAAGGATAATCCAGTCATATCCTCTATTTTTAGTTCATATCCTCTAGCCCAACTGGCTAGCTCCGATGGTCGAATAAAATTCTTATGTTGGTGAGTTCCGATGGGCAGTAAACGTAAAAGGTATTCGGCTCCAAAGATGGCAAACAACGCCGATTTTAAATTTCTATTTATTGTGGAGAAATATACGCTACCACCAGGTTTTAATAGTGTGGCGCAGGCCCGAACTACTAAATCCGGCTGTGGGACGTGTTCTAGAACCTCTAAGCATGTTATTATTTCGAATATTCCAGAGTATTCGGATGCTAAGTTTTCCGCTGTTGAGAACTCATAATTTATTTTTAGCCCCGATTCAAGGCTATGTCTCTTAGCGGCAGCCAAGGCGGCTGTTGCAACATCAATTCCAGTGACATCACCACCGCGTCTAGCAAGAGCCTCTGACAGGATTCCTCCTCCGCACCCCACATCCAAAACGCGACAGCCTACTACTGGAGAGATTTGGTCAATCCAGTTTGCACGAAGTGGATTGATTTTATGCAGAGTCTTATACTCTCCGTTATAATCCCACCAATCACGTGCAGTGGAGTTAAACTTGTTCACTTCGGATAAAGCGATGTTATTCATAGATCTCCCAATCTGTAGGCCAAAGTTTTACTAACAGTCAACTTGAACCATCTTTGTGACCCAATCTTTGCGTTTGCGATGTAAAAGCTCTTCATTTAATGTCTCAAGATTGCCATTTATCATCAGCGGCAGTCCTCCGACAAAACTGTGAGTAATCTTATGGTTGTAACTTTTATAAACGACTCCAGCGGCGATGTTATTTATAGTTTGCTCATCACTATATTTAATCTCAATCGCAATTAAATCAGCGAGTTTGTTGATCTCAAGAGTACCAATTTCCTCCTGCCAACCTAACGCTTTTGCTCCATCTAAGGTAGCCATGCGAAGTGATTGAAGAGGTGATAGTGCCCCATCATCTTTATCTAGAGCTCTGCTGAGAAAGGATGCGAATTGTAAATCGTTTAGCAAATCGAAGGAGAGGTCTCGCGAGAACCCACCAGATCCAAGAGCCACATTGATATTCATCTTTTTCAGTTCTCCAACTGGACAGAATTCGCTGCCACTTATGAGGTTGAATCGAGGACAGTAAACAATATGACTATTAAACTCTTTTAAGAGCAATAAGTCCCTTTGTTTTAGCTGAGTCATGTGGATTAATTGACTTTGAGGAGTGAGCAGACCACATGCTGCTAATCTTTCTAATGGTCTTGCTTTGAACTTTCTTTCTGAAACTGAAATCTCTTCGAGCCAATTCCGCCCGCAGATCTGCAAAGGAAGTTCTATTTCATGGACATAGGTGGCAAGATCAGTTAGCTTGTTATTACCTAATGATGAGATTGATTGTGGTGCGCAAGCTACTCTTATGTGCTCGCTATTCTTATATTCATCAAAAAGCCGAAGGCCAACATTTATTTGGGCTTCCCAACTTTTACCGACGAGTTTTGAAGACTCAGTCAAGGGGAAACTAATTTGACTCCTGATGCCACATTCTCTGGCAACATTTGCGGCAATATTTGAAAATAGAGCTNAGTCTGCAAAGCATGTTGTGCCAGTCTTTATCATTTCGGCGACGGCAATTTGTGTTGCATCACTAATCAATTGAGGGCTAACGGGATATTCAGCAAGAACCTGAGGTAAAGTACCGAACCAGCTTTGGTTGGATTGCTCAAAAATAATTTTTGCTAGTACATTTAAGGACGCGTAAGTGTGGCTATTAATAAGTCCAGGCAAAACTAAGTGCCGGTCTAGGGCATAAGTGACGGATGGTTCGAACCTGTGTGAGGCCTCCGATTGTTCGCAAATTGCGATTATCCTTTTATTGTGAATCGCAATCGAAACCCTCTCATGCACAAAATTTTGTGGGACTATTGGTATTACCCATCTGCAGTTTAGTAATGTATCAATGAACATTGAAGTCTCTTAATTCAAAGTATCAAGCCTCGCCGAATCCACTTGTTTTAGAATGAGCCTTGGGGAATTTTTGAATTCCCTATTCATGCCTCGCAAATATAATTACGCCGCAAAGCCACGAAATGTGATATTATTATATACAGATTAGTGGTCATTTTAACGAATGTTTTTATAAAAAAAATCGAAGTCGCAAATCTGCTTATAGTCTGAGATGTGCACGGAGAAATATGAGTAATCTGGCAAAAGATATCGTACCCGTCAAGATTGAAGAAGAACTAAAACAATCTTATCTTGATTACGCTATGAGCGTCATAGTCGGAAGAGCATTACCTGATGTAAGAGATGGCCTAAAGCCGGTGCATCGACGAGTTCTTTTTGCGATGCACCAGTTGAATAATGACTGGAACAAGCCATACAAAAAGTCTGCTCGAATCGTCGGTGATGTTATTGGTAAGTATCATCCTCATGGTGACAGTGCTGTCTACGACACCATTGTTCGGATGGCACAACCATTCTCGTTACGACACATGTTAGTAGATGGACAAGGTAATTTTGGTTCAATCGATGGTGATTCCGCTGCCGCAATGAGGTATACCGAGATTCGAATGACGAGGATAGCGCACTCGTTGCTCGAGGATTTAGAGAAAGATACAGTCAATTATCAACCAAATTACGATGAATCCGAGTCAATACCGGTAGTTATGCCGACTCGTATTCCAAACTTATTGGTAAATGGTTCGTCTGGAATTGCTGTAGGTATGGCAACTAATATACCTCCCCACAATCTCACTGATATCATTTCAGGTTGTCTCGCTATGATTGATAATAGTGACATCACCATTGATCAGTTAATGCAATATATCCCTGGCCCAGATTTTCCAACTGGTGCCATAATTAATGGAAAAGCTGGCATTATTCAAGCGTATAAGACAGGAAGAGGACGGATATACGTGCGAGCTTCAGCCCATGTTGAGGTTAACGACAAAAGCGGTCGAGAGACTATTATTGTTACAGAGATACCATATCAGTTGAACAAAGCACGCTTGATTGAACGCATCGCAGAATTGGTGAAAGAAAAAAAGATTGAAGGAATTTCTGAATTGCGAGACGAGTCGGACAAAGATGGATTACGAGTCGTTATCGAAATTAAGCGAGGAGAGATTGGCGAAGTCGTGCTTAATAATTTATATGCACAGACTCAGCTACAGACTGTGTTTGGAATAAATATTGTTGCACTAGTGGATGGTCAACCGAAGATTTTAAATCTTAAAGAATTACTTCAGGCTTTTATTTCCCACAGGCGCGAAGTAGTTACTAGGCGTTGTATTTTCTTGTTAAAGAAAGCACGTGCACGAGCACACACATTAACGGGTTATGCAGTAGCGTTGATGAATATTAATCCAATAATAGCTGTCATAAAAAGTGCCGAAAATCCGACTGCGGCAAGGGCTGCGCTTCTCGGTAGAGCGTGGAATCCAGGCTCAGTAGAATCGCTATTGGAACGCGTTGATGCTGAGCCTTCTGTTGTCTTTTCGAGTGAAGATAGATATGGGTTAATTAATGGACAATATTATTTATCCCCAAATCAAGCGCGAGACATACTTGATTTAAGACTACACCGTCTCACAGGTTTGGAGCAGCAGAAAATATTAGATGAAGCAACGCTTAAATTTGATGAGATATCAGAGTACCAAAACATACTGTCAGACACACACAGACTGATGGCTGTAATTAAGGATGAATTGGAGAGCGTTGTAAGGGAATTCAGTGATCCTAGGAGGACTCAAATAGTAGAATCACAGCACGATCTCACTGTTGAGGATCTTATTGCTGAGGAAGAGCGGGTGGTCACCATTTCTCATGGGGGATATGCTAAGACGCAGCCCCTCTCTGATTACCAATCACAAAGACGAGGTGGGATGGGGAAATCTGCTACCGCCGTCAAAGATGCAGACTTCATTGAACACTTATTAATTGCTAGCACACATGCCACCATTCTATGCTTTACAAATGCTGGAAAAGTTTATTGGTTAAAGGTGTATCAGATACCTTTAGCCGGTCGTAATTCCAGAGGCAGACCGATAATAAATTTACTTCCTCTGGATGATGGAGAAAGGATAAACTCTATATTACCGGTAGATGGATACAGCAGAGACCAATACGTCATAATGGCAACTGCTAACGGAACCGTGAAGAAGACGCAGTTGTCTCATTACTCAAATCCACGCAAAGCAGGACTGCGTGCGATTGAGCTTGTTGCGGGAGATGTGCTGGTTGGAACTGCTATAATCAACGACGGGAACGATATTATGTTGTTTAGCAGTGAGGGCAAAGCCGTTCGTTTCAAGAGCACGGATGTGCGGTCAATGGGTCGCGTGTCAAAGGGTGTCAGAGGTATGCGTCTAACAAACAGAGGCAACGTAATATCAATGGTGATTCCAGAGGACAACGGGTATTTATTGACAGTCTGTGATAATGGCTTTGGTAAACGAACTGAATGTTCGGAGTTTCCCACCAAAGGTCGAGGAGGCAAAGGCATGATTGCAATACAGGCAAGTGACCGCAACGGTCCACTTGTTGGTGCCGCTCAACTATTCGCCGGGGATGAAATAATGTTGATTTCAGATCAGGGAACGATGGTTAGAACGCGTTCTGAAGAAGTGTCAGTAGTCGGAAGAAATACGCAAGGCGTGAGAGTAATTCGTTTAAAACAGAATGAGCGTTTGGTTAGTTTAGCGCGAATTGCTGAGGCGGAAGAAATAAATTTAATTGGAAGATCTGATGAGACCTAAATTTAGGTGAGATAGATTTTTAATATGAAAGACAAGGACCCCCTTTCCGTCATTCGCTCTCAAATTGACACTATAGACAATCAAATTTGTCAAGCAATAAACAATCGTGCGAGATGTGCTCAACGAGTTGGAGAGTTAAAACAAAAACAGGGAGAAAGGAGTTTTTATCGACCAGAGCGCGAGGCGCAAGTTTTAAGACGTGTAATGGAAGCAAATACTGGTCCTGTAACTAACGAGGACATGGCGCTGGTGTTCAGACAAATAATGTCGATGTGTCTTTCGATGGAAAGGCCATTAAAAGTTGCATTCCTGGGACCGGAGGGAACATTTACCCATGAGGCGGCTTTAAAGCATTTTGGAAAATCCGTCATAAACGCTCCCCAATCAGCTATTGAAGACGTTTTTAGAGAAGTAGTATCGGGAGAGTGTGACTTCGGTGTGGTTCCCGTTGAGAACTCAACTGAGGGCATGGTAAATCAGACATTAGATAATTTTGTAGATACGACGCTTTCAATTGTTGGAGAGGTTGAGCTGCAGGTACATCATCATCTTCTCATAGGTCCAAATTCGGATGCGAGAAAAATTACTCGGGTATATTCTCATTCACAATCGTTGGCACAATGTAGGAAATGGTTAGAATCTAACTATCCAAAAATTGAAAAAATTCCCGTGAGCAGTAATGCTGTCGCTGCGAAGCTCGCGCAGGGGGAATGGAACTCTGCAGCAATCGCCGGCCTTTCCTCCTGTGACTTATATGGGCTTAAACAATTAGAAAGTAAAATTGAGGATCAGCCAGACAATGCCACGAGATTCTTGATAATCGGAAGAGAAAAAGTATCGGCAAGTGGGCATGACAAAACTTCAATTGTAGTTTCAATGCACAACAAACCAGGATCACTGTATAGTCTATTGAAGATCTTTTATGGTGCCGGTATAGATTTGACTAGAGTTGAAAGTCGNCCCGCTAAAGGAAGCAAGTGGTCTTATGTCTTTTTCATTGATTTTGTAGGCCATAGTGATGAACAGAGAATTGAGCAAGTGTTGAAAGAACTGAAAAGCGAAAGTATATACACAAAGCTTCTTGGTTCNTATCCTCAATCAGTTCTGTAGGCACACAAAAATAAGTTTCTNTCAATCCTGCTAAATATTTACAAGCTGAGTATGCATATGAGCTATGAATTGTCAGTAGAAAACGTTCTTTTTAACCGTATTGTCATAATCGGATTAGGATTGATTGGTGCAAGCATTGCTCTTGCAGCAAAAAAGAGAAAGTTATGTCAAGAGGTCATTGGATTAAATCGACAATTATCCACCCTCATGTCAGCTAGAGAGAGCGGTGTGATTGACACAGCAATCGAAGATTTATCCGAAATCTCATCAGATCTAAATGAGAACGATTTGATACTTATTTGCGTGCCGACGTTAGAATTTGAAAGTGTCTTGCGTGAGTGCCGGAGATTACTGNGAGACTGTGTAACNATTACTGACGTNTGNAGTGTGAAGGGATATACAGTCGAGACTGCGAGAGCAGTTTATGGCTTTGAGCCAGTCCAATATGTTCCGGGTCATCCCATAGCTGGGTCTGAAAAAAGTGGAATGGTAGCAGCGGCCCCAGGGTTATTTGCAAATCACCTCGTTATTTTGACTCCTACTTTGAAAACGGGTCAGANAAACCTTCAGCATGTGAAATCCCTATGGGAGAGATTCGGAGCTTCCGTATGCTATATGGATACCTCACGACACGACAAAATCCTTGCATCAACCAGTCATCTTCCTCATATGCTNGCCTACTCTCTTGTCGCAACCTTAGCATCCAGAGCAGATTATCAAGACATTTTTCGNTTTGCCGCCGGCGGTTTTCGAGACTTTACTCGAATTGCCGCCAGTGATCCGACAATGTGGAAAGATATTGCCCTNACTAACAGACGGGCCATAGTGAAATCTTTGGACTGTTCATTAGCGGATCTCCATATTTTACGTAATGCCATCGATTCATGTGATTCAAATACGTTAATGGAAGTTTTCACCAAGGCTCAGGGCGCGCGGAAGNACCTCAGTCGAATCAATCTCAATNGAATTGAGANCGAAAGCAATTCTAATGATGTAAAGGGCTCTGAAGAAATTAAATACCGAATTAAGCCGGGAGGACATTGTTGTGCCGACTTGAGAATTCCCGGCGATAAGTCAATTTCACACAGATCCCTCATGTTTGGTTCTTTAGCTGAAGGATTAACCAGCATTNCTGGTTTCTTGGAGGGCGAGGATACGTTAGCGACTTTACAGGCATTTCGGGATATGGGAGTGGTAATAGAGGGCCCCTCTGACGGAAGGTTAATAATTCATGGTGTGGGGCTATATGGTCTAAAGAAGCCCAAAAAGCCTCTTTATTTAGGGAATTCTGGAACATCCATGCGACTNCTGACTGGTATCTTAGCCTGCCAAAATTTTGACGTTGAATTGGAAGGAGACACCTCGCTTTCAAAGCGTCCAATGAATCGAATTGCAATCCCTTTGAAGCAAATGGGTGCAATCATAGAGACTTCTGAGGAAGGATTTCCACCCATAAAAATCAGGGGCAATCGACAACTTAAGAATATAGCCTATGAAATGCCGATCGCAAGCGCGCAAGTTAAGTCGAGCATTCTTTTGGCAAGTCTATATGTCGATGGAGAATCTTCCGTCGCTGAACCTGCTCCAACTAGAGATCATACAGAGCGTATGCTAAAGGAGTTTGGATGTGACGTAAGAACCATTAATTCTAAGATTATTATTCGGGGTGGTGCGCCCCTAATGGGGAAGAGCATTGAGATTCCCTCCGATATTTCCTCAGCAGCATTTTTTATGGTTGCTGCAGCTATAACTCCAGGTTCTTCACTACTATTAAGGAATATAGGCGTCAATCCCACACGCATCGGCGTTGTGAACATCCTAAAAATGATGGGAGCAGATATTGAGTTTTTGCAGATTTTCAATCAAGGGGAAGAACCTGTAGCGGACATTCAAATACAATATAGACCTTTAGTCGGAATTGATATTCCAAAAGACCAAGTAGCTTTGGCAATCGATGAATTTCCAGCAATCTTTGTGGCGGCAGCATGTGCTTCTGGCGCAACTCGCCTGTCAGGTGCAGCCGAGCTTCGTGTTAAGGAAAGTGATCGAATAAAAGCAATGTCTGATGGCTTAAAGTTGTTGGGAATCGAGGTAATTCCAACGGTTGATGGTTTAACCGTGGTCGGCGGAGCAATTGGCGGCGGTGAAGTGGACAGTTTGGGTGATCATCGTATTGCTATGGCGTTTAGTATTGCCGCATTACGGGCTACTTCTGAGATTTGTATTTTAAATTGTAAAAATGTAGCAACGTCTTTTCCTACGTTCGTTCAACTATCTGGTCAAGTAGGACTCGATGTGGTGGTGGAGACTCAATGATTGTGGGTACTGTGAATGTTGTGACGTTAGACGGACCGAGTGGGGCGGGCAAGGGCACTGTTGGAGTGAGCATTGCGAAGAGGTTGTCATACAATTATTTAGACAGCGGTGCACTGTATAGAGCGCTAGCGGTAGCAGGAGAGCGGCACAATGTCGACTTAAATGATAAAAAACGCCTTATAAAGCTTGCAATTAACTTGGATATATCTTTTCAAGCTGAGACTGCGTCGGGTATGACAGTTTTTTTGGAGGGCGAGGATATATCGGGGGATATTGCGCTTGAGCGCACGGCGGCAAGGGCTTCAGTATTGGCATTACACTCGGAAGTAAGAACGGCATTAACCGAGCGTCAGCGCCTTTTTGCTATTTCACCTGGATTGGTTGCCGATGGACGTGACATGGGAACTGTGGTATTTCCGGATGCCGTATTGAAATTGTTTTTAACCGCAACTATAGAGACGCGAGCTAAACGGCGTTATAAACAGTTGCTCCTAAGGGGGGATAATGTTAGTCTGCCCGCCGTTTGGCGTCAACTTCAGAAACGAGACCAAAGAGACTCTGAGAGAAGTGTTTCTCCTTTAGTACCTGCGACTGACGCCATTAAGCTTGATAGCACGAATATGTCAGTAGAGGAGGTAGTTGATGCCCTCATGGACATGGTTGTGGCTCGTGGCATTTGTGAGTGAGCCTGCATTTTGAGCCTTGCCAGTCATTGGGCTTCGGTTGCAACAAAATTAATAACGTCGCACTAACTGGTAGTGCGAAGCATTNAAGTTTGGATATAACTGAGGTTTGTTCCGAAACCTCATAATTGTAGTGTAAAGGTAGAACTGATGAGTGAAAATTTTCAAGAATTGTTCGAAGAGAGTCTCAAAACCGTCGAAATGAACCCCGGTGCAATAATAACGGGAGTGATTATAGACATTGATAAAGATTGGGTTACCGTGCATGCAGGCCTGAAGTCCGAGGGGGTCATACCTGTAGACCAGTTTTTTAATGACAGAGGTGCCGTCGAAGTTGTGGTCGGGGATGAAGTCCAAGTGGCTTTGGAGGCTGTTGAGGATGGTTTCGGTGCCACGCGATTGTCGAGGGAAAAGGCTCGTCGAGCTGAGTCTTGGCTCGACTTGGAAGCCGCGCATAAGTCGGATGAAACCGTGATTGGAATTATCAGTGGTAAAGTAAAAGGTGGATTTACTGTTGACGTTAGGGGATTACGTGCATTTTTGCCAGGTTCGTTGGTTGATGTTCGTCCTTTGCGAGAAATTACACATTTAGAGGGCAAAGATTTAGAATTTAAAGTTATAAAGTTGGATCCAAAGCGCAACAATGTGGTTGTCAGTCGGCGTGCGGTGATGGAGAGTGCGAATTCTGCAGAACGCGACGCATTGCTTCAAAATTTGGAAGAGGGTGTATCCATTAAAGGTGTAATTAAAAACCTTACTGATTACGGGGCATTTGTAGATCTTGGTGGTATTGATGGACTACTGCACATTACAGACATGTCTTGGAAACGGATAAAGCATCCGTCTGAAATGATTAATGTGGGTGACGAAATTGATGTCAAAGTACTGAAATTCGATCGAGAGCGTAACCGAGTTTCCCTTGGGATGAAGCAAATGGGAGAAGATCCCTGGGGAGATATAAAAGGTCGTTACCCAGAGGGAGCCAGGGCCACGGCAAAAATTACTAATTTGACCGACTATGGGTGCTTTGCTGAGTTGGAGGATGGTGTAGAGGGCTTGGTTCACGTTTCTGAAATGGACTGGACTAACAAAAATGTGCATCCATCTAAAATCGTACAGTTAGGGGATGAAGTAGAGGTTATGGTGCTCGACATTGATGAAGAGAGACGGCGTATCTCACTTGGTATCAAGCAGTGTTATCCAAATCCATGGGATGAGTTTGCTAGTAGTATGGATAAAGGTAAGAAAATCTCAGGAAAAATTAAGTCTATCACTGACTTCGGAATATTCATTGGTCTGGATGGTGGAATTGACGGGCTTGTGCATCTTTCAGATATTTCATGGACTGAGTCTGGAGAAGAAGCTGTGCGTAATTTTAAAAAGGGTGAGGAGGTGGACACCGTTGTCCTTAGTATAGACGCCGAAAGAGAGCGTATTTCCCTCGGTATAAAGCAACTTTTGAATGATCCATTTAGTGGTTATGTCGAGAGTAATGATAAAGGTGCGGTGGTTGTGGGAATGGTGAAAGAAGTTGATCAAAAAGGAGCCACGCTTCAACTGGCGGAGCATGTTTTAGGTTTTCTGAAGGTAGCAGAAATGTCCCGAGATCGTGTGGATGATGCTCGACTTTTGACGGCTGTTGGTGAAAAGATTGAGGCTAAAATAATTTTGATTGATCATAAAAATCGAACGATTAATTTGTCGATTAAAGCCAAGGATGTNTCAGAAGAAAAAGCTGCAATAAGAGCCCATCGTAAGAGTGAGCCAGAGGTTTCGAATGCGCCAACAACTATTGGAGACCTAATAAAAGCTCAAATGGACAAGTGACATACTCGTCCGCACTGTGTGACAAAGGAGCAGGTGGTTTTAAAATCAATAAAGATTTGCTTTATTGTGTCTATCTATTATCATAAATGTTATTGAAATGGACGATTTATATCGAAACATTTGAACATGGCCCCGGCCATTGACATGCAACGGCAAAATGACGAAATCAGAACTAATTGAAAAAATCTCTGCGAGCCAAGATCATCTGTCACCAAGAGACGTGGAGTTAGCGGTNAGAATGATATTNGAGAGGATGACCACCTCACTTGCGAGCAACCGCAGNATAGAGGTACGAGGTTTTGGAAGCTTCTCTTTNCATTATCGAGCTCCAAGGTTGGGTCGTAACCCAAAAACTGGAACTTCTGTAAAATTAAACGGCAAATATGTCCCCTACTTTAAGCCTGGTAAGGAGCTGCGTGATCGTGTAAATAATTTACGCAAGCGCTAAGACACACAATTTTAAAACGTAAGTAACGACTTGACTACTATAGGTGGCCGGTTTAAATATCGGGGTTTTTAAATCGTAAATACTTCAGATTTTATAATTTTCAAAAGCTAGCAGAAACAAATCTTTCATGACGATTTCTCTGCGCGAATAAAATTGATAACCAGCTTTATTGGCTTTGCCTTAGTTGTGACCTTGTTCCTTAATGGGCGCAATGAGCACATAAAAACCTTAATATTTTGTCTTCAATACATCTTATTACTATTTATTTGCCAATGATCGGTGGGGTTTGTGTTGACCTTATCTTGGATTTGCGCAAACTCAGTCTGGTATGACTTGTTCTATACCCTTGAAGCCTTTTTCTCTCTTTTTCAACCACTTCTTTAGGGGCTTTATTAGAAAAACCTGGGTTACTCAGTTTTGCCTCTAGCACGCGGCATTGAGCATCAATTTTTCTCATTTCTTTTTCTAAACGATTTAGCTCATCGGTGATGTTGGCATGACTTTCCATTAGGACCAATATCTCAAGCCCTCCAGCTAATACCGCGATCGCCGGAGGAGTTCCAACTCTTTGATCAACCCATTTTATTGTCTTTAAGCGTCCTAGTTTTATAAGTAATTGATAAGTTTCCTCTAATAATTTGTAATCTCCATCAGTGCCTTTGTCCAGCATGACATTGAGATGTGTCCCAGGCGGAATACCCATTTCTGCTCTTACAGTCCTAATCGCAGTCACTAAAGATTTAACCCAATTAATTTTTGTTTCAGCCTCAGCATCCATGAATTTTGAGCTCGATATTGGATATGGCTGAAGCATAATTGTATTACCGTGAATATCAGCAATAGGAGATATATATTGCCAGATTTCTTCAGTTATATAAGGAATCATAGGATGAGCCAATCGCAAAGTAGTTTCTAGCGTAAGAGTAAGTGTCCGTCTTGTGCAGATTTTCTTGACGTCCGAACTTTTTGCGTCCCATAGAATTGGTTTTGACAACTCTATGAACCAATCACAGTACTCATTCCAAACAAAGTCGTAAATTGATTGTGCTGCTAAATCAAACCTATATTGTTGTAAGTGTTTTAAAACGTCGTTTATTGTTGTTTGAAGTCTAGATCTAATCCATCGGTCTGCCAGACTTAATTGGTCGTCGTGCTGGTTATTGCCAAAATCTTGGTCTTTTGTATTTAGGAGTACAAATCGAGACGCATTCCAAAGTTTGTTGCAAAAATTCCGGTAGCCGCCGAGTCGCCTCATGTCCCAATTTATATCGCGTCCTTGGGATGCAAGTGCGCAAAGGGTGAATCTCACTGCATCTGTACCATGATTGGGAATTCCATTTGGAAATTGTTTTGCTGTACGGTTTGCAATTTCCTCCGCTAACTTTGCTTGCATCATATTTGAAGTACGCTTCTTTTGCAGGTCCTCTTTACTTATTCCATCTACCATATCTAAAGGGTCTAAAACATTTCCCTTTGACTTTGACATTTTTTGTCCTTGTTCATCGCGAATGAGACCATGCACATAAACAGTTTTGAAAGGTATTTGAGGTATTTTATTTTCGTCCCGTAAAAGTTGCATGGACAACATTATCATGCGCGCTACCCAGAAGAAAATGATATCGAATCCAGTAACAAGAACAGAAGTTGGGTGAAATGTTGATAAACGTGAGTTAGCTTCTGGCCACCCTAAAGTGGAAAAGCTCCAAAGTGCAGAAGAAAACCATGTGTCTAAAACATCAGGATCTCGACGTAAAATAGTATCTCCAAGCCGATATTTTTTTCGGATTTCATCATCGGATGTTCCTACATAAACAATACCGTTTTCGTCATACCAAGCGGGAATTCGGTGTCCCCACCAAAGCTGTCGGGATATACACCAATCTTGAATATCTTTTAGCCACGAATAATACATATTTTTATACTGTTCTGGTACAAATTTTATTCTTCCTGTTTCAACAGCATTGAGGGCGGGACCGGCAAGTTCTCGCGCGTTTACAAACCATTGGTTTGTTAGCATGGGTTCAATTATTACTCCACTACGGTCGCCGTAGGGTACAGTCATATCATTGAGGTGAACGGAATCTAAAAGTCCTAATTCTTTCAAGTCGGAAACAATTTGGCTTCGTGCCTCGAACCGATCCAAATCAATATATTTTTCCGGTAATTTAGCTCTGATGGTGTCGTTATCACTTCCATCTGCATTCAGACACTCAGCCTTTCGCATAATTTTGGCATCCTCATCCAGCACTCTTATTATGGGTAGCCGGTGACGTTGTCCAACTTCATAATCATTAAAGTCNTGAGCNGGCGTTATTTTAACGCAGCCAGTTCCCTTGTCTATTTGTGCATGTTCGTCTGCAATGATTGGGATACTTCGTCCTACTAAGGGAAGTTCGGCGGATAAACCGATTAGATCTGCAAATCTCGGATCCTTTGGGTTAACGGCTACTGCGCTATCACCAAGCAGAGTCTCGGGTCGCGTGGTAGCGATCAAAATAAAGTTGTTACCATCTTGCGAGACGGCGCCTGANGAAAGTGGGTAACGAATGTGCCATGTATTTCCTTTTTTCTCTCGATTTTCTACTTCAAGATCCGATATTGCAGTGTGTAGTTTCGGATCCCAATTGACTAATCGTTTGCCTCGATAAATNAATCCCTCGTTAAAAAGGCGGATGAACGCCTCNGTTACACTTCCAGAGAATTGCTTATCCAGAGTGAACCNCTCTGTTTCCCAGTCAACTGAGTTGCCGAGTCTTCTCATTTGTTGGGTTATTGTATTACCCGATTCTTCTTTCCATTCCCAAACTTTTTCNATGAAATTTTCACGCCCCATTTGTAATCTGTTCGGTTGTCCTTGCTGGGCTAAATCGCGTTCTACCACCATTTGAGTCGCTATTCCAGCGTGGTCTGTNCCGACTTGCCACAAAGTNTTATGGCCTTGCATACGCTTGTAACGGACTANTGTATCCATAATCGCGTATTGCAAAGCGTGCCCCATATGCAGGCTACCGGTGACGTTTGGTGGAGGAATGAGAATTGAAAATGGCTCACCATTCCCTTTTGGGGAGAAATAACCTTTTTTTTCCCACTCTTCTGACCAAAATTTTTCAATGATATGCGGTTCAAATACACTCTTCATAAATGCCTTAAANTAGCTTATTTAGTCTCTTCCTAAATGCTTAATTATATTTTGATATGTGCCTCNTTTCCAAGCTCGTTTTAACAAGGCCGCATGAACTAATTGTGAAACTAATCCTGAACATGTNTTAACGTCTACCGATGTAAGGAGGAGTGTTTTTTTAAAGTTCTTCAGATGGAGCATTTTTTTATTCAGGTAAACTTTTCGTTGCTTAAGTCAATATAGTCGGTCTCATAACCTCGATCTTTGAAGAAACGAAAGTGTTGTCTTTTTATTTCTATGTCGGTGTGATCTTCATATATAAACTCTATGAGNCGCTCAAAGCGGCTAAACCATGCTGGTATATCTTTTTGAAAATTCATCAAAACCTCGTGGTGAATTCCAGGGGTTGATTCTTTGCTTATACCTACAGGGCCTGANAGAGGACCAGTACCATGAGGAAGAAAAGATGTATGTGAGTAGCCCCACAGTACCTGGTCTACGTGCTTTACAAACTTTTCATCTGACACTTGCCACAATACCTTANACTTTTNTTCAATTGATTTTTCGGTAAGTTTCGCAGCTAAGTTGATGGCTGAGGCAACTCCTCCTGACACCTTGTAAAACGAGATTTTTGTCATGACTTTTCTAAAACATTTCTTTAGCTAGAGAGTAAGNCGTCTNAGATAATTCATNANTAGAGGCACAGGTCGTCCCGTAGCGCCTTTCTGTGCGCCAGATAACCAAGCGGTGCCAGCAATATCAAGGTGAGCCCAACGAATGGTTTTCGCATACCGAGCCAAAAAACAAGCGGCCGTTATTGTTCCTGCCTCGCGTCCACCGATATTCGCCATATCAGCAAAATTACTTTTGAGTTGTTTGTCATANTCATTCCAAAGCGGTAATCGCCANGCTCGATCTCCAACTTCTGTTCCACTCGCAAGTAATTCNTCAGCCAANTCTTCGTCATTGGATAGAAGTCCCGATGCGTGTTTCCCTAGTGCCATTACACAAGCTCCTGTTAAGGTGGCGATGTCAACTACTGCTGCTGGTTTGAATTTAGCTGAATAAGTAAGTGAATCACANAGAATTAAACGGCCCTCGGCATCAGTATTTAGTACTTCAATTGTCTGGCCTGACATACTTGTAATTATGTCTCCTGGCTTTGTGGCGCTCCCACTTGGCATATTTTCTACTGCTGGAATGAGACCGATAACATTAATTTTTAGTTGGCTAAGAATCAAAGCTTGCATTACGCCNATGACTGAGGCACCGCCACACATGTCAAATTTCATTTCATCCATACCACTGCTNGGTTTTAAGCTTATACCGCCAGAATCAAAAGTAACCGCTTTACCTATTAACACCACCGGTGGTTCATTTTGACCGCCCCCTTCATAGTGCATTTCGATAAATTTGGGGTCCTCAACTGAGCCTGCCGTGACTGATAATAGAGCGCTCATTTTGAGTATTTCCATATCATTTGCGTTTAAAATTATACTTTTTANATTNGAGCTGCCCTCNGCCACATTCTTTGCAAAGTCGGCCANGTATGATGGAGTGCAAATATTTGCGGGCAGGTCTCCTAATTTCTTTGCGACATTTAAACCCGCACCCACGGCCGCTCCGAAATTTAGTCCTGATTGCGCTGGTATGATGTTGCGTTGGTCTTTTACCCAATAAATTATCTCAGAGGGAGCCTTACTCTCGTTTTTGCTTTTGTGTTTGAATTTGTAGCTGGCTCGTAACATTTTCTGTGAGATCATCGACCCCTTCCAAAATAAATCGCTCTCTTTTGCGCAATCTAACCAAAGAATTGTACTAGCCCCAAAACGNACGCATTGCTCTGCAGCTGATTCGATTACACTTATCTCTTTTTGTTTGTCTNNTTTACCCTCAATACNGACCAACAGTGTCTGCTTGAATGCAAGTGTCGGAGTATAAATATGCTTTAAGCCCTCTTTTTCACTNGTGAAATTNGTGGCTTTTAAAAGTTCAATGAATTGGTCGCGCAANGTTTCGTCGAGATTTTTGAGTTCATAATCAAGATTACCTTTGCTCAAAAAAATAATGCAATCCGCTTTTATTTTTAACGGACTGGCTNCAGATGCAGTAAACTTCATAAAATTTACCTAAAAGCGTTAACGGTATCGANTTTTAAACAAGATACCAGTTAGTTTTGATTTACCCAAGGTTTCTTGAGGATAATTCATTGATTATTTTTCGATATATTTTTCGTGAAGTTTTAACGACCACTGTTGCAGTATGCACAATTTTGTTGATGATCCTAATAAGTGGCAGGCTGGTAAAATATNTAGCCAAAGTAGCTGCGAGCACAATGGACTTTAGTGCAATGATTGCTCTTTTGGGCTACAGAGTTCCAAGTCTCTTAGAACTAACCTTACCCTTGGCATTTTTTCTTGCGCTTTTGTTATGTCTTGGACGAATGCATGCTGATAATGAAATAAGTGTCCTGCATNCTTGTGGAGTCTCGGAGAGGCGGCTGCTTGGATATGTTTTATTGATCGCCGGTTTGTTTGCTATCAGCGTTTCTTATCTGAGTTTGATCTTGTCTCCTCTGGGTATGCAACGGGCTGAGTTTGTTGCTGAAGCACAAAGATCTCGGGGAGTTTTTGATGATGTTATTGCCAAAAAATTCTATCCGTTTCGCGACGGAGATGGTGTTATCCATGCGGATGCTGTATCCGANAACCAAGTGCTCTCCGAGGTATTTTTGGTGCTATCTCCTCNTTCATCTGCCACAAAAAGTGCTCCAGCTATTGTAGTGTCTGCGAAAGAGGCACAACAACAGAGCACCGATAGTAACACAAAAAAATATATTGTCTTGACTGGAGGGCTTCGATACGAGGGAGTCCCTGGTAGCACAAATTATCACATTACTGAGTTTGAAGAATACGGGATACGTCTCTCAGAAAGTCCACCCTACGAACAGCACGTCGACTTAGAGTCAATATCGACAGCTGACTTGATGATTTCNAANGAAGTCGANCACAAGGTGGCATTACAGTGGCGATTNTCATTACCTTTGATGATCTTTGTAGTCGCGNTTTTGGCATGGCCCTTGAGTCGCGCTAGCCCTAGACAAGGACAATATTCAAAATTGTTACCGGCTATTTTGCTATACTTGTTTTATTTGGTTGGTTTGAATGCATTGCGTGGATCGATAGAGTCTGGAGCAGTGCCGCTTTGGGTAACTCTGTTACCNATGCATTGTATCNTAATCATTCTTGCGTTATTTCTAACTTTTCGTGGTTCATTTAAGCGCTATCAGGCATATATACGGTCTAAATAGGCATGAGAATTTTGTCAGGTCACATCGCTAACTCAGTATTTTCNGCAATATTTATCTCCTTAGTTGTGGTTGTCGGTATAGATGCCATTTCTGNAATTATTGATGAACTAGACTCGATTAGGAACAACTACAAACTCGAAGATGTTTTTATTTATGTGGCAACGAGCATACCTTCCCGGATATATGAATACCTTCCGATCTCTACCCTTATAGGTTGTCTTTTTGGCTTGGGACAATTGGCCGATAGNAGCGAGATAGTCATTATGCGCGGTGCAGGCATTTCGACTTCAAAAATTGTATTCTTCGTTATCCGNCCGGCCTTATTTTTTNTTTTTTTTGGTCTGATCTTGGGTGAATATTTCGCGCCTTACCTCGATCAGCTTGCAAAAGGACAACGAGAATATTTGCGAAAAGGAGATTTAGAGGTGGACTCNAACTCTGGGCTTTGGATTAGAGAGGGTAATGAATTTATGCATTTTAATGCTGTGTTTCCTGGTGGTGTATTATTCGGGGTGACTCGTTTTCAATTCGATAAAAAATTAAAATTAATTCAAGCTAGCTATTCGTCTCGTGCTTCGTATAACAGTGTTGACAAAGTTTGGGTAGAGGAGAATATCTCCTTAACTAGGTTTTATCCTGAGCGCCTAGAGANAGACAAATTAATTACACGTGATTGGAAGTCAGATCTTAGTCCTGAACTGCTGGTGGTTAATATCTTGCCTCCGGATAGGTTATCGATTTCTACGTTNTATTATTACGTGAACTTTCTAAAAGATCAGGAAGTGTCTGCAAATGTATATGAACTAGCTTTCTGGCGTAAGGTATTACAACCGCTCGTAATCATCGGCTTGGTTTTGTTAGGAATATCATTTGTCTTTGGTCCTCTTCGAGGATCTTCGATAGGTTCTAAAATCTTTGTGGGAGTTTTAGTGGGTGTAGTTTTTAATATTTTTCAAGACTTGCTTGGTTCAACTAGCGTTGTAGTTGGATTTTCACCGTGGTTGGCGGTATTAGCGCCTGTCTTTCTCTGTCTTTTCTGTGGAATATTTTTTCTCGCAAAAATNAGATAGATTAAATTTTAAAGGNTCAACTTTTAATCCGCTCTAACGCACCATNCCAACCAGAAAGCTTGATNTGACGTTTTTGGCTATTCATTCGGGGTGTAAAACGTTGCTGACATTTCCAATTGTCCGCAAAGTGNGCGCNATTGGGCCAAAAACCAATTCTTGACGCGGCAAGCCATGCAGCTCCGAGTGCTGAGGTTTCAGTCACGGTAGAACGATCTATCGGAATTTGGAGAATATCTGCCAGAAATTGCATAGACCAATTACTTTTAGACATACCGCCATCAACTCGAAGTGAATTTATTGGAAAGTCTTGTATATCTCGCTTCATAGCCTCAAGAAGATCAAAAGTTTGATAGCAAACTGACTCCAGCGCCGCCCGAGCGAGTTCTTTTTTTCCTGTTGCAAGCGTCATACCAAGAACTGCGCCTCGCGCTTCAGTATCCCACCATGGCGCGCCAAGCCCTGAAAAAGCTGGTATCAAATATACCGAATCATCAAGATTAGATAACTCAGCCAATTTGTCGTACTCCTCGGGAGATTCAGTAAAATTTAGCCCGTCGCGAAGCCAGTTTATAACGGCTCCAGCGGCAAATATGGATCCTTCAATTGCGTAATTAATTTTGCCGCCGATCCGATATGCAATTGTAGTAATTAGTTTATTATTGGAGTATGCACGTTCAGCACCAGTATTTAACAGGGCAAAACAACCTGTCCCAAAAGTCGATTTGATCATTCCTTTCGTGAAGCAAGCCTGTCCTAAAGCTGCTGCTTGCTGGTCACCAGCAATACCATATATGTCGATGCTTGCACCCAAAATTGATGGATGGGTGGAACCAAAATAAGCATTACAGTCCAGGACATCGGGTAGAAGAATTTTTGGAATGTCAAAGAGATCAAGTAGTTCGCTATCCCACTCTTGACAGTTTATATTAAACAACATTGTTCTGGATGCATTTGTTATATCAGTCGCATGAACTGACCCATTTGTTAGATTCCATAAAAGCCAGCTGTCAATGGTGCCGAAAGCTAACTCGCCCTTAATGGCTGCAGATCGAGCACCTTCGACGTTTGACAGTATCCATGAGATTTTGGATGCTGAAAAATATGGATCTAAAATCAAACCGGTTTTGTCTTGTATTAATTTTGAGAAACCTCTTGACTCCAATAACTTGCAATCGTCTTCAGTTCGTCTGTCAAGCCAAACAATTGCATTGTAGATAGGTACGCCAGTTTCACGATGCCAAATGACTGTCGTTTCACGCTGATTAGAAATTCCCATAGCCGCTATTCTAGTGCTTGATAATCCTGCTATGTTTATGGCTTGTCTGATAGTCTTCAGCGTGTCGTTCCAAATGTCCATCGGGTTCTGTTCAACCCAAGCGTTTTGCGGAAAATATTGTTGAGTCTCAATCTGGTGTTGTGATGTGATTTTGCATAGTTTGTCGAATAAAATACAGCGAGTTGAAGTAGTGCCCTGATCAATGGCGGCAATAAATTCTTGCGAGCTTGGGGTTGTTCTCCGTCTTTCGATCATAACTGGCACCGATAAATGTAAATAAAATGACCCTTCCTAAACTTCGTTTAAATTGGATTATGTTCGTTTGACCAAGATGATCTCCGTTTCACTTGCAATATCCTGCCAGCTTGCTTTTTGGGGAGTGAGATAACGCCAGAAAAAACCAAGTCCAAAAAGTGCGAAAGCGATTGAACCAACCAAAATTCGGAGTATGCACTGTTTTGAGCTAGGCAGTTTACCATTTAAATCTTGTAATTTTATTTGCCATGTTTTCATTCCCAGGGTCTGCCCTCGTTTGCGCCAACAAAAATAAAAATAACTACCAATCGAGACATAAAGCCCAAATAACGTGATAGTTTTGGTCAATGGGTTATATTGGTATTCCAGCGCAGACTCGTTCCCCAATAACACTATTTTTACAAGCACGATTAAGCCGCCATAGCTCATTACAATTGCAAAAAGAAGGAATGAGTCATAAATTAAGCTGGCCAAGAGGCGCAGGAGTCCTGGTGGCATCGACTCTGAGCTTGTTGCATCTAACTCTATTTTTTTGTCCATGACGCCTTTCTTTTGTTTCGGATGTAAATTATATGATCAGTTGTGAGTACGTACAAAAGGAGTTTTCGCCTATGTGAGCAAGGTATCGTAATATGTCGTAACCGAGAGATATCTTATTAGATTTTATATGGGGATAACAAATGACTTGGGTTTACGGAATCAATACAGTTGAGACATTACTCACGGTCTCTCCTGAACGAATCAAAGAAATCCATCTTTTGAAGGGGCGAGGTAATGCTCGATTCAAAAACATAGAACACACAGCAGTTACACAGGGCTTGTCTCTTCAATACTCGTCTATAAAATTTCTTAGTGAAAAAGTTAATGGTAGGCATCAGGGTGTCATAGCGAACTGTGTTGAGCTTTCTCCTAAAAATGAACAATTCATCTATTCCTTGTTTAAAGATAGGGCAGAAAAAAGTTTTTTTTTAATGCTAGATGGGGTAACTGATCCACATAATCTCGGGGCATGTCTGCGGTCTGCCGAATGTGCGGGAGTAGATGTATTAATTGTCCCTCGAGATCATGCGGTTGGGTTGACTCCAATTGTGCGGAAAGTTTCATGTGGAGCTGCAGATTTTGTTCCACTGGCAGTTGTCACAAATTTAGCTAGGACTTTAATGCGGCTAAAACAGGAGGGTATGTGGATAGTAGGGGCTTCAGAAGATGCTCCTAAATCAATTTTTAATCAAGATCTCACTGGCCCTGTGCTCTTAGTGATGGGTTCAGAGGGGAAAGGACTTAGAGCGTTAACAAGAAAAAATTGTGATTTTTTTGTACAGATTCCGACTTTTGGTACATTAAGTAGCTTGAATGTGTCCGTAGCTACCGGGATTGCTCTTTACGAGGTGGTACGACAACGCTACTTTTTGAAATATGAATGATACTTAATTTTTTGTGTCTTCAAATCATTGACACTTTCTTGCAAGAACACATCCTAGATATTATAATCACGCCGCTTTGAAGCTTGGTATTCTGTTCGATGATGCGGAGTTCGTTGCATTTAGAAACCGGCGAACTGACTATGCGCCTCTAGCAGCTGTTGTGATTCCACGTCGATACTTTCCCCATGTGCGATCGCATTCTTTTTCCTGCCTCTTCGGCCAAAACTGAAACTGCATTTGTCACCGCGCGCGGCCGCAGGCACCAGATGCTTTGGACGAGCG
>PBJN01000013.1 GCA_002720735.1 Porticoccaceae bacterium | reverse complement strand
CGACGTTTTGTCAGACTATGCTGTAAGATGAAGGCGTTTAGGTTAGCTCTTCAACAGTGCTAATACCGACTGAGCGGACGCATTTGCCTGGGTCAGCATAGCAGTACTCGCCTGCTGCACGATCTGCGTTCTAGCCAACTCTGTGGACTCTTTGGCATAATCTGCGTCTTGGATCCTACCCCGAGTCGCAGCAGCATTTGAGGACATCTGCATAAGGTTATCCATCGTGTGCTCAAGCCTATTAATTGCAGCACCATAGGTTGCTCGCTGCATGTTAATGCCGTCAAGTGCCTGCAGAAGGTTATCTAGTGCAGATTTCGCATTGCCGGACGTGAGTATGTCGATCGATGGGGTAAACGGAGTAGACGCTACTTCCGACCTCCCATTCACACCCTGTACGGTCAGGGTTGGCGTTGGAGCCCCATCGCTACCGGCGGATGTTCCTACACTCACAGTTCTTGGGTAGTTCTGATTAATTTCAGTGGTACCTGCCCTAACATCCACTCGAGTCGGGTTCGTGCTCACCGATTGTGTAAACGTTACAATAGCATTTGGTGCTCCTGCGTTTATGTCACTAGCGTTCCCAGGAACTCCAGCATATTTCGCGGTAAATACGAGGTCCGAACCGACTGCGGCGACCGTGTACTTAAGGTTTGCATAGCCTGTACCACCTTGTATAGCCGTCGCCATCGCAGCAACACTTGTAGTTGCAGTGGAAGCAACTGTGACGGTGGTCACACCATCCCCCACAATAAGGTTTTCAGCTTTTCCAGTAACGGGCGCAAACTTGAACTGGGCAGTTTGAGGAGCTACTCGGCCGAACTCGACAGTGGGACGGGCAGAAGTCTGAACAAAACCTGGCGTCTTGTATGTGAACGCCATCTGGTCAACATTCGTACCAGACATGGCCACCGTGAACGTGAGGTTGTCGTAGTCTGGAAGTGCTTGAATTGCCTTGGCGAGCTTGGCAACGTTACCAGAAGTATCACCGTCAGCTCCAGGGTATACAAGATTGCTAACATCATCAATCCTCAATGTAGTAACCCCATCCGATACTGTGAACGCCTTACTGCCAGGAAGATCACCAGCATGCTCTATCTCAAGCTCGGTAATGTCAACAACAAAGTCTCCAACCACAGCTCCAGATCCGTTCATCTGATTCAGGGTCACGGTTGGCGGAGATGCTACTGCACCAGCTTCTTTATACTTCAGAGATAACCCCGCTGGAGCTGCATTTGCAAAAGGAGTGGTAACAATCACATTGCGATCAACTTCATTATGCGCCACAAGAGGATCCTGGCCGGGCGCTCCGACATTCTTCATCGTCAACCTGAGCCCAGTAGATCCACCATTTGCGGTATCGTCTGACTTACTCACCAAGAGATCCAGATTTCCAAAACCGCTAGCAGCCTGAATTTTTGTTACGAGGGCGGCCACTGTATTGGTATTTTTCATGTCCGAAGCTGATACGGTAATGGTATTTCCAGATCCATCGGTTATCTTAAATTCTTCACCAAAACCCGCCACCTCTTGGTCGGTCATCGATGTGGTGTACACTGCAGGGCTACCAAAAACGTTCGAACCGCCGTTATCGGAAACCGTAAATAGCATATCTGAGTAGCCCGGAGTGGCCTGTATCTTAGCTACGAGGGACGCTCTATCCGTGACGCTTCTCGCGTCGACAGTCATTGTGTTTGTCCCATCACTTAACACCATATCCCCAAGAGACGCTAAGGCATCGTTGTCGGTCATGGCTGAAGTGTAAACTGCAGAGACCGGCTTGATCTCACGCTGAGTTGGAGTCTCCAAAAGGTCAGTAGGCCCAATATTGTTTGGCGTCGATGCGCCATTTCGGTAGACTCCTCGTCCGGCGGCAGTCCAATCACCAAAGGTGATCTCCATCGACTGCTCAGCGTTCGCTCCAATATGAAAGGTAGAGGTCCCATCCTTTCCGATATCACCTGTCATCAAAGGTGATCCGTTCCACTCTGTCTGAGTGGCGATAATCTCCAGCTGCTCTTGGAGACCTGCAAATTCTGCGTTCAGAGCCTTTCTATCCGTCTCTGTATAAGTGTCGCTTATTGCCTGTACTGCCAGTACCCGCATCCGCTGAATGATGTTGCCCAACTCTATGGACGCTCCATCCGCAGTCTGAATCATTGAAACCGCGTCGTTAGCATTCCTTACTGCCTGGTCTAAACCTTGCATCTGCGCGGTCATACGTGTCGCAATCGCAAGCCCGGCAGCGTCATCACCAGCCGAGTTGATTCTCAACCCGGTAGAAAGTCGCGTCATGGCCTGACTCATATCTCGGTCATTCCTCGCGAGCGTCTGGTGTGCTATCAGCGCGCTAATGTTCGTATTAATTACGGTCATCTTCACTTTCCTCTAATTTGGCTGCTTTTCCTAACATACCGATTCCACTTATCAGCCAGTAATTTCGCATTAAGTTCTAAAGTTTCTCAATTAACTACCGATCCTAATTATTGTTAGTGGTAGCATCAACTGTCTCCCCAGACTTAATGCTATCGCTTACTTGTCTCAAGCCGGCTTGGGGCTCTCTTAAAAACACTATTTTCAGACCGCAGGGGTGCTGAAAGTCTTGCCGTTTAACAAATAAAACGCTCTCAACCAAATTAATGCAAACCAAGTGCCAACTTTTAAGTTTTGCCGGCGGCAAGAATATTTTTTGTTTATTATCAATACTTTATAGCATTTGTTACAATATAAAAATAAGTGGTGCCGGAAAAGTGGCAGACGTTTTCC
Organism: Porticoccaceae bacterium; assembly: GCA_002720735.1. Taxonomy (GTDB): domain Bacteria; phylum Pseudomonadota; class Gammaproteobacteria; order Pseudomonadales; family Porticoccaceae; genus TMED48. Next base: position 96,955 of record PBJN01000013.1, on the reverse strand, counting down.
GCCACAGATTGCCGGATTGTCAAGTTTTCGGCATCGTTTGTGGTAACTTTGCCATTTACAGTTTACTTCTCTAAAACCACTTTAAAAATATCAATAACTATATAATTATTAGCAAGTTTTTATTTTGAATCCAAAAAAGTAATTTTTTAAGGATATTGGGGTTGGCAACAGCGCTTGGTATAGCCTCTCTGGGGATTACTCGGACACACTGGAGAATCACGAAACCTTTGACGTCCATCACTAACCTTTCAAAGGCCTGATCCACACAAAACCGAGATTTCATAATTTATGTTTTACTGATTCAACCAATTTTCCAACTACAATTTTAATATGGACAAAAAATTTCTCTATACGCGCCTCATAAGCGGTTGCAATATCTCAACTCTCTTTACCGAGGGTTTTAGCAGTATTATTATTCATAGGATAGCAGTCGCTACCCGTTTGCACCGAATGAACAGAAGCTAATCGCAAAGATTTCGAAACACTTGTTCTCAGGAAGCTCGAAGCCACTGCAGCCTGAAGATTTAGACTTTTGGTATTAAAGTTTACCATTGGCATAATATACAAGCGTATTAAATAAGCAATTTGGCCTTTGCAGAATACCTAAACAGTAATAAATAGTCCGATGGAGCCACTAGCAATGTCGAGATAAGTAAAAAATACACATGCATTAATTATCTGTTATCTTGCAGACAAACTTGGTGTTGCCAGTCCTATGACAGCAGTGACTCTTTAACGGTATACTGCTACAACACACATCCTTTGCAACACATTCCGCTAACGAAATGATACTTGACAATGATCACCGCTAAATTCCTTACCAGAAACATAGAGGCACTGATAGACCGTATTGGCGTTGGAATATCGTGGCTGTTACCATTTATGGCTTTGTTAGTACTCTTAATTGTTGTGATGCGCTACTCTTTTTCCATTGGATTCATAGCAGTTCAAGAATTAGTAGAATATCTGCATGCTACAATTTTTATGTTAGGTATCAGCTATACCCTTAAACACGACGAGCATGTGAGGGTAGACATTTTTTACAGATCGACCAGGACACATAACAAAGCGTTAATCAATCTTTTTGGCACGATATTTTTCCTACTACCACTCTGCTCAGTAATCATTTATTCCAGTTGGGACTATGTTCTTTCCAGCTGGCGAATCATGGAACGCTCGGAGGAACGCAGCGGTATCGCATTTGTTTACGGTCTTAAAACACTCCTTCTNNTNATGCCACTTCTGCTATCTTTGCAAGGATTAGTGATCGCCTATCGTGAAGTATGCATCATAATCAGGAATCTAAAAAACCATTCCAGTGAAGTGGTAAAAGATAGCGATGAGTGAGCTTTTCCCTCTTTTGCTTTTTATCTTCACCTGTAGCGCCCTCCTTTTAGGATATCCCGTTGCGCTAACCCTTGCGGGTAGTGCTCTTATAATGGCAACAATTGGGATATTCACCGGAGATTTTGATAGCACCTATCTAATGGCGCTCCCAAACCGCCTCTTCGGTATTATGGAGAACAGCTCTTTAATTGCAGTTCCGTTGTTTGTGATGATGGGCGTGATGCTCGAGAAGTCAAAAATCGCAGAAGCGCTCCTTGAAAGCATGGCACAACTCTTCAACCGTTTTCAGAACGGGCTTGGATTATCAGTGATAATTGTAGGCGCACTGTTGGCAGCTAGTACCGGTATTGTCGGTGCAACTGTTGTCACAATGGGTCTGATGTCCCTACCGACACTGCTCAAACGTGGTTACTCTCCTTCACAGGCGACAGGGATGATTTGCGCTACTGGCACTCTCGGCCAAATCATCCCACCATCGATTGCCCTGGTGTTACTTGGCGATACTCTTTCCAGCGCCTATCAACAGGCTCAGCTTACTCAGGGTATTTTTTCGCCCAAGACCATTTCGGTGGGTGACCTGTTCGTAGGCTCAATGGTTCCCGGCTTAATGTTGGTGCTACTCTACTGTATCTATTTGATAGCATTTTCCAATCCACTCCCTGTCAATAGGAGCAATCCGAAAATATACTTAAACATCAGCCTGTGGTCTTCACTCAAGAACCTAATACCGCCTGTTCTCCTGATTCTGATAGTGCTGGGCTCCATACTTGCAGGAGCCGCAACTCCCACAGAGGCTGCCGGTGTAGGTGCATGTGGTGCTATGCTTCTCGCCGTACTTAAAGGAAAGATGACGCGGGACACTCTTCAATCCGTCATCGAATCCTCAACCAAAATCACCTCAATGGTTTTCCTTATATTAGTTGGTGCCACGGTGTTTTCATTAGTGTTCAGAGGATTTGGTGGGGAAGAGCTCGTTCACGCTTTTTTCAGCAACCTTCCTGGAGGAGTGGCAAGTGCCATTCTACTTGTGATGGTAGTGATCTTCCTACTTGGCTTCATATTGGACTTTATTGAAATTACGTTTGTGGTGGTGCCAATTGTTGCACCAGTTTTACTATCGATGGGAGTGGATCCTGTATGGCTGGGTGTAATGATCGCATTAAATCTACAAACATCGTTCCTAACCCCACCATTTGGCTTTGCACTTTTTTATTTACGTGGGGTTGCACCAAACACCATTGATACTAAAGATATATACCGAGGAGTCATCCCGTTTATTGGCTTGCAAATCCTGTTAATAATCCTGGTCGTCACTTTCCCGCAACTTGCCATCTGGTTACCAAAATTTGTGTATGGATAGGAGTTTAGGATTACAAAAAGATCACAGACAAAGTATAGGATTGACAACCCTCANAACTGCTCTGAATATGATNAAAAACANAANATAGCCCGNTNNACTNNAGGGTGTATTAGTCGTGATCATAGGCTTTNGATAAGGATTCGAGCTGCCCTTCTAGATANTCCTTGGTGCCATTCATAGATTCCATCATGGACTCCATTGCCGAGAACTGTGCAAGATAACGTTCGTAAACTGCTTCATATCGGGTCTCCAGCGCTGCCAACTCATCTGCATAATCTTCTTTTGCTGACTCGGCATTCGCATTACGCGTCATTAGCACCCCGTCATCATCCGTCAAGCCATCTAATACCGTGGCAATGTTCTGCGCCAGTCCTTTGTTGTCGGTACTGTATAAGCTTTGATTCGAAGTATCAGCTGTTAGCATTGTTACTATGTTATCAAAGTTTGAGGTAACCGCTTTATCATACTTATCCTCGTCAAACGTTAGATTTCCGTTTTTGTCCATTGAAACACCGATATCCCTGAGGCCCTTAGTACTCGAGGAATAAAGAGGATCACTTGATCCGTCGGCGTTATCTGCATCTGCGAGAATGGCATTCCGCAGTTGGCTTTGGATATATCGGACNGTNGCTGAATCTCGTCTCAGTGCACCCATCATCTCATTGTCCTCATCCGTTGAGCTTGACTGTAACTCTGCCATAAGAGTATTGAAATCGTTGTAGTCTGAAACTAAAGTCTGCACCTTTGTCTTGAGACTACTTGTATCAGAAGCGATGCTTAATCTCACAGGATTAGATGTGCTGCTNGTCTCGGTAACCTGATTTATCGATAGAACGGCTCCGGGTACCAAGTCATTTATGGTATTTGTTGCTCGAGTGATGGTCAGTCCGTTAAATGTTATCTCTGAATCGCTTGCGCTTTGCATAGTATTTTCGGTAACACCTGCAACAAGCTCAGTGACGGAGATAGCTGAACCATCCACCGTGGAGGTTGGCACTGATGTTACTGCTCCCTTCGCTGTAGCGGTAAACTTGAATCCATTAACCGTCGGACTGGTCGCGCTATAGGAGGACGCAGTGTACTCAGTAATTCCCGCTGCAGTTAGTGCGTTACTTATCGCGGTCAAAAGAGCCGAATCATCATGACCCGTATATAATGCTTGATCTGCAGTAGAGGCGTTACTATCGTGATCTCCGTGCAATTGGATTGTTGCAGTCTTACTACCAACAGTGAAGGTAAAAGTATCTGACGATTGAGCGCCTGTTATGTCGCTCCCCGAAAAAGGGACAACGTACTGAGCCGCAGTGCCGGTGTCACCAAATCCCAAATCCGGGGTTGCCCCTCCATTTATGGAGCTTGTAGCAACAGAAAAGGCGTTAGCCGCACCACTCGTNCCAGAGAGGATGATACGGTAGTTTGTGCCNGCNGTTCCAGTNTCAACAAGATTTGCCGTTACACCATAGTCACCAGCGTTTATTGCATTAACCACACCCTGAGGAGTTGCTGTGCTAACGGCNATGGTTTGNGGCGTCGAATCCACACCATTTACACCCGTTGAAAGGACAATATTAAACGCAGCTCCACCATTTATCTGAGCGGTCTTTGAGGAATACTCGTCTGACTTGGTTTGCTGTCCATTAGCCANAGTCTTTACAGTCACGTCATAAGAACCTACCTGAGCGGTACCGTCCAAAGACGAAAAGCTCGCAGCGGTCGCATTCGTTGAAGATGACGTGTTAGTTGCCATCTCATTTGCATCATTTAGACCCTCAAAAGATTGCTTTAGAACACCTAGCTGATAGCTTACGAGGCCATAGGCAGAAATCTGCGCCTCNGTAGCCGCAATATTATCATTAATTTTTTCTTGCTTGGGCAACTTTTCTACATCAGTGAGGTCTCGGGACATCTTAAAAATATCAATTCCGGAGCCAGCACCCAAAGTAGTAAGGATTTGCTGGGCAGCGGTCGAGGAAGAACTTGAATTGGTCGCGTCTGTTGACATGGTTAATATCTGCTCTAATTACCTAACTTTTAAGCACTGAATTTTTTGCTATGATTTGTTAACGAATATAATCAAACAAACTCATTTGCGTTATCTTGGCAAAACTAGCCTGACCTGCTTCAAGCGACAACATCTCCGCCGTGAGTTCTGAGACAGCTTTGGCATAATCAAGGTCCTCTGCATCAGAGAGCATTCCAGCGAATCTAATCTTNGTGTCGGAAAGAATATCGAACTGAGCTTCAACCTCATTGATACGACCACCCACACTAGCAAGAGATAGTGAAAGGTTATCCGTCATTTGAGAAACCTCCTTTAAGGCTCTTCTTGTGCCATCCCCGTCGTTGATAAGTAGTGCATCTCTGAAGTCTTCAACAACAGTGAAGAAACCAACCCTCGTTGGCGCCTGCCCCTCGTTCTCTCGAAGCACCGGAGTGAAAACATCATTACCGGGCCTGTTTACTGACATACGCCGCTGATCGGAAACATTGACCTCCATAACGTTGTTGTCTCCCTGATATGTTACAGCACCAGAGGAATCAGCCTGGTATGGCGCCGTACGCATTTTCGAGCCAGAAAACACATAGTTGCCTGTACTATCCTGCATATTTGTAAGAGCCATAAGCTCTCCCATTAAAGAATCTACCTCTATTGCTAAGATCTCTCGATCTGCCGCTGTTGTAGAATCGCTGCTCGCTTGAACNGCTAAAACCCTNACACGTTGCATTACATTATCNATGGAACGNAACGCTGCATCCTCTGTNGCAAGCCGATCATTNATAGTNTTNAAAGTTTTTTCATANGCATCTTGACGCCCAGCTGCAGTCCTNATCCTCTGGATNGTGCCNGCTTTNTCNGCATCGTCACTGGGTTTTAANATCTGCTTACCNGATGAAAGNTTTGCTTGCATCTCGGTAACCTTTGACTTTTGCGCGCTCATCTGTTCTGCGCCACGATCAAACAATTGTCCTGTAGAAATCTGCATTACAAGGGTCTCCTTATCTTAGCCCTAGTATTGAATCAAACAATTTTGACGCCACCTGAATCACTTGCGCTGAAGCCTGATAGGCTTGCTGAAAACGTATNAAGTCCGCNGCCTCGGAGTCCAGGCTCACACCGGAAACTGCATCTTTAGTTTCTACAGCCTGATCGTAAACAACTTGCAACGCCTCTTTCGAGATCCTACTTAAAGTCGCTTTATTACCAACTGTGCTCACTGCATCAATATATGCATCACTTATTGACTGATAACCGTCCACCACGGGCTTGTTCTGTAACTCAACCATAAGCAAAATATTGCCATTATTTCCAACCCCATCGATATTTTCTTCAATAGTGAATGTGTCACCCCTTACAGGAGCCGCATCCAAAGATAAAGTGAAGTTTTGATACTTTATTGGCTCTCCCGGCTCGAACATGCGGGTGGCTACAACAGTCTCTGAACGGGTGTCAGTGATAATGTACTGATCATNGGACGTGAAAGCTACCACGAAAGGTGCGTCTTTCTGCAACTCATTTTCCGAGGTCATTTCAGTTTCTGTGTAACCAGCGGAAATGGAAGCGACTCCAGAGCCGGTCACAAAGACTGCAAGATCCTCTCCGACCGCTTCGTCCACATAAAGACCTGTTCTGAGCCCAAGCTCAACCAGATCGGATGGTGTACCATTCGCGCCAAAAGTAAACCTCACCTTTTCTTCACTACTCAAATTAAGTGTGCCGGTATAAACTTTATTTTTTTGACCAAGCGCATTGGTTGCTGACGTCGTAACCGGATTTCCAAGCTCTATNTTTTCTCCCTCAAAACCAGCCGCATTNGTTATACTTATACTGCCGTTACTGTAGGCAGTTGCAACNACTTTCGTAGTGGCTGACTGCGCATTTATTANGTCAGCTAGCCCCTCTGCTGAGGGGTTTGCCTGATAGTTACCAGTAATAGTTGTCCCATTTATAGATATCTGTTGAGCGAAGTTTAGCTCTGCCTTGCTGGCGTTAATTACATTTCTAGCCACCGCGGCTACACCGATACTCGTGAAAATCTTGTTTTTATTGCCAAGCGCGTTTAAGTCTGAACTACTATCGGGATTGCCCAATTTTATTGGCTGACCCTCAAAACCCGCGGCATTTGTGAGCTTTATACCGCCCCCCGGAGTTTCAGAGGCAGTCACTTTAGTCGCAGCTGACTGAGCATTGATCAGGGTGACTAGGTCGCTTACAGAGGAGGGCGCAGTTGAACCATGACTTATCTCTGTACCATTAATTGATACTAAAAGCTGCAGATTTAGGTCTGCGGCTGAGGCCACAATTTCCGTAGGTACAACAGCACCGTTTCTAGTAGCTACCGAACCATTAATCCAATTGGCCATAGCAGCTGCTGAGGTTTTAGCTCCGGCATCAAGCGTCAACGCTCCCAAGGAGTGACCATTCAATTTCAGCGAATCGGCAGCAACCACGTCTATACTTGCATTTGAAGTATTCTCGGTNAGGGAAATTCTATCTGTATACGCGCTCGCNGGAACTGAGGTCGTGACCTTGACAAGNCCTACACCATCGGCATCGCTCTGAAAGCTTTCTTTTTCACTACTCTTAGCTAAGAAACCATAAGTCATATTCATACCAAGGTAAGAGCCATCCCCCTCCCCATTCAGATAGGCGCTACTGTACTGACTATTCGCCCGGAATCCTTCATCAAGAGACATCATTCCCGCCTGCGTATCNGCGTCAATCTGATGCCCGAGCACATGNACGCCCTCGCTTGTAATCACCTGAAATTGCATATTGCTNTCTTGCGGGATATCAAGCATTAGAGCGACGTCACTCACNCCGCGNGGTATNACGTAGGCAGGCTGAATACTGTTACCAATGACATTGCTGTCAGATACTGCATTAGGATTGTTAATGAGAGCACGAATACTCTTGCCAAATTGAAATCCTTCAAAGTCGAGATCTTGACTAAAGCTTACATTACCCTTTGCATCACCAATATTAGTGTTACTCGGCACCACCCGCATAAGCGCAGACGCAGCCACGGTCATCGGATCTGAGAGTCCTAGGTGCATTCCGGCGGCTGGTCGAGACTTTGGATTAATAAAAAAAGTGTCTCCGTTGTTCAACTGACCATCGAAAGTGATATTCATCCCAGCATGCTGAAGAACCGAGAGACCGGGTTGCGAAAATGTTACTACACCAGTGGAATCATCTTNAATTCGCCAAACTTTATCAGTCGCCATGTACTGGATTTCAAATGGCGAATATTGAAACTTATCAGGGTCTGTGACCTCAATCTCTACATCGACGTCTCCTCCAATTGTAGGAGCAGATACCTCAAATACTGTGTCTATTACAAAAAGCTTTTGGCCACGGTTACCCTCTGCATCTAGGCCCGCTTCATGGATTTTATTNACCTCTTGCACAAAAATTTGAGCTAACCGATCAAAGCTCTCTATCGCAGGCGTCAAAGTCTGACTCCGCAAGTTCATCAACCCACCCAGAGTACCACTGCTCACCGTACTAGTTGGCTCTGCATCCCCATAGGGGTTTGCAATGAGATCTACCTTAGCAGGATTGCTATCAGAAAATTCAGCTGCTAATAAGGTGGCCTTTCCATTACTAACCAACTGGGTACCGCCGCTACTTCCAAGGTTAATCATAACCTCTCCGTTAGTTTGCTCGGTTACGTGAATTCGCGTAACAGCAGACATATCACGCAAAAGAGCGTCCCGTGTGTCGAGAAGACCTGGCGGCTGTTTTGCGGCAGAGCTTTTTCGAGCTAACTGTTTATTAACCAGAACCATCTGCTCGCTCAAGCTATTCATTATAGCGACTTGTTGGTTAACCTCCGCCCGAGTTTCTGCCTCAATGTCGGAAAGACCACCAGACACTTCCCTAAAACGTGCCGCAAGAATATCACTGTCTCTGAGAAAAACTCCACGTTGAGTAGTGGATGCTGGGTCAGTACTCAGTGCACTTGCGCTTGCAAAGAACTGATCGAGCGCACCTGTAAGACCGGCAGTATCAGAACCCATTAGATCTATAATGCGATTAGCATATTTTACTTGCGGCTGCTGTGTCTCAAGATCACTATTACTATTGCGAAGACTACTCTCTGTGTATTCATCGTAGGCNCTTACCACACCCTCCAAACGTGCACCAGTGCCTAAAAATATGTTGCCTCTTTCCACTGGGGCGGACTCTGAGACATCGGTAACCTGTCGCGAGTATCCCTCTGTGTTCAGATTGGCTATATTATTACTCACNGTGGTCAATGAGTGTCTGTATAACTGAANGGCGTTGGCGCCAATTGAGAACATATCACTCACAGATAAATCTCCTATGGCAACGTTTCAAATACCGATNAGGCCAATAATCTACCATTATCGATAATCTCCAGTCTTTAAGTTTATCGTCGGCAAATCCGATTTAATAGGAACCGATGCACGCGATTTCTCGCTAAATATAGGCATCGCAGACGTATGTGAGTAAATATCCGTAGCTTTGCTTTTACCGCCTTGCTTTTGAATGGTGTCAGTGAGCCATTGCGCCACACCCAGTGAACCCCTCTGAGACATAACCTGAGAAAGTTCCTGATGATACATTTCTTCAAAAGTGTCTTGCGCGGATGACCCCATCAAATCACTTTTGAGTGGTTTACTGGCCTCACGGAATGACTTCAACATCATTTGTATAAATAACGCCTCAAATTTTTGGCCCACTTCCTTCACCGCAGTCTCATCTTTGTTCTTTGCGCGCGCGCGTAACTCCGTTAANCCTGCGAAATCGTGGTGGCTCTGAGAGGATAACTTTATGTCAAACGAATTTTCCATTTATATGATCACCAACTCAGCCCTGAGACTTCCTGANGTCTTCAACGCCTCTANNATAGCAATGATTGAAGATGGNGAAGCTCCCGTCTGGTTAATTGCGTCCACAACATCCCGCAAATCNACACCAGGCTGAAATAAAACCATTTTATTTGTGCCCTCTTCAAATTTGATTTCAGCGTTCTGATTTAAAGCGGTATTGCCTCCGGCTAATGCCCCTGGCTGACTTACTTCATTAGTTGCGGAAATACTGACGGAAATGGTACCGTGAGTTACAGCTGCAGCTGTGACTCTCACACTACGATTTATCACCGCCGTGCCCGTGCGGGAGTTAATCACAACGCGTGCTGGCGGCTCCCCTGGCGTAACTTCGAGATTTTCGATCATACTCATGAACCCTACACGCTGGCCTCGATCTCTGGGAGCCAAAACTGCAATTGAGACACCATCAATGGGGCTCGCAACACCTCTACCGAAATTTTCGTTTATCGCATTAGAAATTGCATTAGACGTGGAAAAATCTGATTCCCTAATATTCAAAACTATATGCTCTGAATCCTCAAAAGGATTGGGCACCATTCTCTCTACCAAAGCACCATTGGGAATACGAGCTGAGGTCGGAACACCAATTTGTAGTTCCGTACCTGCTGCGTCAGCAGATATGCCGGTAACAGTAAGCGGACCCTGTGCTAGAGCATACACTTCGCCATCTACACCCCTGAGTTCTGTAAGGATCAAAGTGCCTCCTCTAAGGGACGCAGCAATCCCAATTGCAGAGACGTTGACATCTACACGTTGTCCTGGCTTCGCAAATGGTGGAAGCTCCGAAGTCACCATAACAGCCGCAACATTTTCTACCTTTAATTCTTTGTTCGCATTCGCAGCCGCCAAAGTCTGGAGTTGTTCTCCCAGATCAAAATCGCTTATTGGACCATCCACACTTACTCCCAAACCAGACAGAGTTGTCCGCAGCTGTTGGGCTGTAATTAAAAGGTCTTTACCATCACCCGTACCAGACAAACCCGCGACGAGACCAAAGCCAAGTAATTGGTTAGCACGGACTCCAGCGACGTCAGTGAGGTCTTTTATGCGATCGGCAATAGCTATACCTTGTACACTAAGCAATAAGCAGATCAGGAAACTTTTAAATCGCATTTTTAATACTCCGAAAATTTAAAACGGCCATAAATCGTATAAAATATTGGTACCCCAAGGGGTTTTAGTTGAGCTTGCAAGTTCTCCTGTGCCTCTATATGCAATCTGTGCATTGGCAATTCGAGTAGAAAGCACCGTATTATCCGGTTGGATATCAGCGGGCCTGATAATCCCCTTAATGCGAATAAATTCGGTACCTTCAGTTAAAGCCAGTTGCTTTTCACCAACAATCATTAGATTTCCGTTGGAGAATACCTCGACGACCATAGCGGAGATCGATCCGGTTAATCGAGCAGCCTGTCCTGCTAAACCAGATCCATCACTGGTAATTGAACCTCCAGAAGGCCCTATATTTGTAGATAATGAAGGTCCAATACCAAGCTTTCCGGCAACGTTATTTACTAAAGCCTGATTCATTACCGTGTTCTCAGTCTCTCGACTAGTTTTCACTTCGTTGGTTCGTTCTGCTTGTGTGGACTCGTCAAGAAGTACAGTAAGAATGTCTCCTACCTTGAGCTTAGAGGGTTGATAACTTCTAAGATCCCCAAACAATCCTCGGCCACTGGTGTATATCGCTCCCGTAACCTGCTCATTTTGCGGCTCAGGGATTGGCATTATTGGTGCAAATTCTGCAGTCGGCATTAGCGCCGGTTTACTTGCGCAGGCGCCAATCATAAGAGCAGCCAAAGGAATGAAGAAAAACTTAATTCGACTCATACAAGATTCCTTACAGATTGTTATTCAAGAACCGTAACATTCCATCCGCTGCGGAAATTGCCTTTGAATTTACCTCATAAGCTCTCTGCGCCTCGATCATGTTTACCATTTCTTCAACAACATTTACGTTAGACGCCTCTAAGCTCCCTTGCATCAACATACCGGCTCCATCAGCACCAGGAATTCCAACAATAGGCGCCCCGCTCGCCGTAGTTTCTCTGTAGAGGTTGCGTCCCATGGGAGATAACCCAGCATTATTAATGAAACGATTTAGCTGTATTTGCCCCACTTGAGTTGCACCACCCCCGTTGGCAATCTCTGCCGTGACAGTCCCATCACGGCCGACGGTGACTCCCACAGAATTCTGCGGAAGAGTAATCGCGGGTGTCAAAATTTCGCCTCCAGCAGTAACAAGCTGTCCCTGCGCAGAAATCTTGAATGATCCATCGCGTGTATAAGCAAGGGTACCATCGGCCTGCTGAATGGAAAAATAACCATCCCCAGATATAGAGACATCCAACGCATTTTCGGTTTGTATAATGTTCCCCTGTTCATGAAGCTTTTCGGTAGCAACTACGCGTGTTCCGGTTCCTAACATCAACCCAGTTGGTGTTTCAGACTGCGCGTCCGCCATTCCGCCTGCAGGGGCAACATTTTGATACAGCAGATCTTCAAAGACAGCTCTATCCTTTTTATAACCAGTTGTATTAACGTTGGCCAAATTATTTGAAATTACAGACAAGCGCGTCTGCTGCGCTTGTAACCCTGTCTTCGCTATAAAAAGTGAAGGATCCACTAATGTTCTCCTTTGTAGTTTGTTACTAGCTTTTCAAAAGCTGCGTTAATAGCTTTAAAGTTTTTGCCGCAACTGTCGACTTTCCCACTGAAAACATGGAAAAAATCGTTCCCTACCCTGGTAATGCAAGAACAATGCCAGATGGTCTCACAGTGCCACTTTGGCTGCCACCATTGCCGGAATGCGGAGAGTGTAGGTTCCAGGAAAAAAAAATGTGAAGAAGCTGCCACTTTCGCGGCAGTTTTTTGCCGTTATTTGTTGCCGATATGTCAGTATTGCGTCACTCCTTTAAACCCATATATTCTTAATATAGAGATTTCATTCTACAGAATGTGCAAAGAAACATGGGTTAAAGTAATGGCTGATAAAACACCGACAACAAAACTATCAGTTAACCTGCATTCTTCATTAAAGACGCTCCAGACTTGTCTATACTCTGAATTTCCTTAATCATTTTAATCTGCAACTCAAACTGACGCGTGAAGTCCATTAGCTTAACCATTGAGTCTATGACGCTGACATTACTCCCCTCAAGCGCACCACCGCGAACGGACGCGGGTAAGGGTCCTGAGTCAAAGTCCTCTCCCTTGTCGTCTGCTGGAGTAAAAAGACCATCCTCTCGCCTAACCAGGGTTGTCTCACTGGCATCGCGTAATAACAATTGTCCAATTTCTGCTGGAGGGACATTTGGTTCCGTGGGGGAAGTAGCAAATATCCTTCCATCAGGCGCCACTGACAAGAGTTGACCTTCCGGAGCGGTGATAGTTCCACCCTCTCCAAGCACGACCTGACCGGCCATGTTTTCTATCAACCCACTGCCGTTAACTCTGAGGTCTCCACGCCGCGTAAATCCAACAGTGCCATCTGCAGCCTGAATACCCAACACAGTATAATCATTCATCGCGATATCAAGACCGCGACCCGTCTCTATTATACTTCCTGGGTCAAGCTTAATCACATCTTGCATAACAAGGGAAGGAACGAAACGCGGCGTACCCACACCCTCAACTTTTATTGCGGACGTAGCTGCCTCGAAACTCTCTTTAAATCCAATTGTTGTAGCATTCGCCATCGAGTTCGTTAACGANGCACGAACCTTGGCTTGCTCCATAACCGACGCAAGTGCTACAAATGCCGCCTTGTCCAATGCTACATGCTCCTTATTACTCGCCCAGCCCTATAATTGTCCTAANACCTAACCACGGATATTAATGATAGTTTGCGTCAGCGACGAACTTGTCTCAATTGCCTTTGCATTGGCCTGGAAGTTCCGCTGAGCCGTAATCAGATCTACCAATTCGGACGTCAAATCAACATTAGACCTCTCCCTAGCGCCTGCGCGAATTGTACCGTAACCAGCCGCCCCGGGCTCNTTGAGTATCGCATCTCCGGATTTTGAGGACTGCGAAAAAGTAGTATCACCAATCTGACGAAGTCCCTTCGGAGTTGCAAAGTTTGCAATCAAAATTTTCCCTAGCGATTTTTGAGAACCGTTAGAGTAACTAGCCTCTACAAGACCATTGTCNCCAATACTCACACCCACAAGATCACCTTCTGGCCGCCCGTTCTGTGTCTGACTCAACACCGAGAACGGGCTGTTAAATTGAGTACTCCGCTGGTAATCAAGGTCTACAGTTCCCCCAATTACATCCGCACTTTTGAGCGTGATCATCGAGTTGGGGGACACTATCGTACCGGCAGTACTGAACGTCAACTCACCTCGGTCAAGGAATATCGGTGTCCAATATGGAACATTATTTTCCTCAAATTCGCCGCCGTCAGTTGTCTCGATCCACTCTCCCTCTGCGTTCTGCTTAACGTACAGGGTACTGGTACCAGACATATCGGGCTCTAACTCGATGAAGGATGAAGATGAACCAAATCCGGGGTCTACCCCCTCAAATCCAAAATCAGAGTGACCCGCAATCTGAATGAAAGAATCCGAAGTGGTTGTGGACCCGGTTATGGTAATCGCACCCGTTGCTTCGCTGTAGCTGACATTGATACCCGATACAGAACGACCCAAAGAGTCAGCCATCAAATTTATTTGCTCTTCCATGTGAGTCGTAAACAACCCGATTGAATAAGATCCCTTTTCTAACTGAATCTGCTTGGAAATGCCATCAATAATTACAGTTAAACTCCTGTTATCGTCGTTAACGGGAAATGCCTTCCGGGCATCTACGCCCATGACATTGCCGGTAACGCTTGCAGGCTGAGATACAATTCCCCGCTCGGCAGGCTTGTTCTCAATCAAAGACACATTCGGAGCCACAACTTGATCTCCGGTGTCAAAACCAAAAAGTGACACGTTTAGCGCCGCTTTATCAATTTCTTCTCTCAAGTTCGAGTTGGGGTACAAATCTGTGATCGAAATACTTGAAGTATCACCAGTCGTTCCGGAAGAAAAGATAAAGTTGTTATCTGCATAGGTCACATTAATACCAAACCTTTGATCTTTTACTGGAATTGTCAACGCAGCTTTCGGGGGAGCAACGCTGATAAATGTATCAGCAAGATCAGTATCCACAATTGACGCTGTGGTACCGCCTGAGGTTCCAGTTGGATCATAAGTAGCCTGCACGGTACCACCGCCAGCGCCGAATAAAGGNTTTATTGCGGTTGCATCAGCCGGGTCATAACCCGAGGCAGCACCTGCGTTCACAGCACCTACCGCGGAAAAGTTAATCTGACCAACATCGTCTCTTGTCTGTTGAATTCTCCACCCGACTCTTGCGTAATCCCAAGANACNGTTACATCCTCAAAACCNGTCGTCTGAGACAATTTTTGATTAAATGCCACCGCTAAATTTTCTGGCTGTATAAAGTTGCTGTTAACCCCCTCGTCATCTGCAGTCATAAGTGCATCATTCATCTGTGAGTTTACAACAATTGTTTGGGCGACAACATTTGTACCATCCGCTGCAACATACGGTAGTTGATCAAGAGTAAAAATAGGTTTGGTCGCAACGGGCAACTTTGGAGTCGCTGGGTNATCGGGATCGATTTGATTGTTACCATAAAAAATGGTTAGGCCATCGGTTCCGTTGTCAGTGAGGGTAAACTTTAAATCTGCTAAAACGGGACCAGCAGCAACTGCAGCCGTACCCGCATTGGCAGCATCTCCGGTCAAAGCCGCAAAAATGTTGGCTCGTGTTGCGCCAGCGTTATAAGTCACCTGAACGGTGTTAGTACCGTCATTCAAACTAAAGGTACCGCCGGTTGCAGCTAGATCAGCATCAGCGAGAGGAACACTACCTGTGCGCATGTAATCTTGGATAATATCAGTAGTATTGAGAATGAACTGCCCATCAAGATCACCATCATTAGTGTAACGCGTGATCTGCAGTCTCTGAGACTCTTCCTTCGTATAATCGAAACGTCCAGAATCCCCAAACCGAGCGTTCAAAACATTTTCCAGCTCCTGAGCAATCTGTGTACCTGACCTCGGCACGGTACTACCCGCTAAATGCTCTAGACCAACTTTGACGTCGGCAGAGCCATCAATCGATATTGCGAAAAGGTCCTTAAGCTCCTCCCGCGAATATCCCGAAAAATCAAAACCATCACTACCGTTAGTGAGATTTAAGGCATCTATGTTCGCGGTGCCGCCCATATCCGAAAGTTCAATACTTGCAGCACTGGAAGGAATTGGTTCTGCCAAATTATCGAATGAATACTTTTTGTAAAGTGTACCCTGCGTGATAAGGTATTTGTCACTCTCTGTGCTTGTTCGCTGCAACTCTTGCAANTCAGTTTGCGACTTAATCTCGCCATACTTATTTATGTACATCGGGTCACCAGCATTCTCAGCCTTTTGAATCAANGCAGTATCGATTGGCTGNGCCACTCCGTTGTCATCAGTTATGAAAACGTGAGTCTGATACTTGTTAAATGGATCATCAGCGGTAGCGGTTTGTGTCTTTACGTAATAAATGGTTGCTAAATTTGCGGAACCTGAGGTCCCGAAGACGGTCAAAGAAGTCGTCTTATGATATGTATCCGGGTTCGATGGATTGAAGGCTTCCGTAATCGGTGTCACTTGCGCAGGAAGGTTCAAACCCAACTCGATCTCGGTAGTGGGTTGAAATTCNGCCACTGTCTTCCGGGGAATTGTCATCGCGCTTGGATCCTGCGAAAAGTCGGCCTTATTCGTAGAATCTACCGGCAACGACTGCAAAGCCTGACCAGAACTATTTACCATCTGATTCTGCTCGTTGAGCATGAAAGCACCATTTCTGGTATAGACTTTCGTACCATCCGAGGACTCTAGAGCAAAGAAACCGTCTCCCGCAATCGCTAGATCGAGCGCGTTTGCAGAATTTTCAATATTACCTTGACTGAACTCCTGACTAACCTCTTTTAGAGATACACCACGTCCAATTACCGAACTAGATTTCTCCAGTGGAGAGGTGGCAAATATGTCACCAAAGTCTGCTTCAGAGCGCTTGAACCCCCCTGTCCCCGAGTTGGCTATGTTGTTAGACGTAACCGACAGCTGGGTAGTCGCAGCGTTCAACCCCGTTAATGAAGTATAAAATGACATTCTTCAGTCTCCTGTTTACTTAACCTAATCCAAATCACATACTGATCCGCTTCACGTCAGCCATCGACACAAGCGACCCATTACCAATTTCCAGCGACATCTCCTGCAAAACAGGATTCCAATTTACGCTCCTGACCTTTGCCAATGTCGTAACCGGCACTGACTCCAGCTTTCCGTTTCTCGTCACGCTTGCCGCCATNATATAATCTCCCCCTGGCGCCATCTGACCCTGTAGATTCGTCCCGTTCCAATTTAAATCGACCTTNCCGGGCAAACGATTTCCCGTGGTTTCNCGATACACAAGCTCACCAGCTGAATCATATACACTCATCGTCACCGAATCCGCCCCACTCTCCAAGTCTATGCTTCCAGAGGTTATCGCCCCTTCCTCCGCGTTAAAAAAACCGCCCTCAACCGCCACACTCTTCCCGACTAGGTTTGCGCCTGCAAGCATCTGATCCCTTTGCATCCCCCCNACCATTGCATCCATGGAGTCTCTGATACTGTAATTAGCCTCAAGCGTGGAAAATTGCGCTAATTGAGCCACGAAAGCCTCATTTTCCATTGGATTCAATGGGTCTTGGTTGTTTAGTTGTGTTGTGAACAGCTTCAAAAATGCATCGCGACCCATATCATCTCGAGATGTGTCTCGAGTGAGCTGTTCTTCTTCATACTGAGAAGTTGTAAGTATAGACGCCGCTGAAATAGGTGAGGTCATCTCTTACACCTTGGTTAGCTCAAGCGTTCGCATCATGAGCTGCTTTGTGGTGTTTACAACCTCAACGTTATTCTGATAACTTCGTCCCGCAGCCATCATTTCAACCATCTCAGTAACTTCATTAACATTTGACGCGTAAACAAAACCGTTTTCATCTGCTTTGGGATTACCCGGATCTCGCACTTTCCGATTGATTGCAGGATCATCAACCATTCCGACAACTTTAACTCCGCCTAAATACTTAGCACCTTGGGTAAGTTGCTCCTCCCTTAATAGAGCCTCGAACACGGGGCGTTTCGCCTTGTAAGCTGTCTGCGGTGACGACCCCACTGTTGAACCATTAGCCATATTTGAAGCAATTGAATTGAGTCTCACCATCTGAGCATTTAAAGCAGTGGCAGCGATCCCTAGAATGTTATCCATAGACATAATTACTACTCTCCTCTTAAGGCTTTTCGAAAGCCGCCGATGTCACTTTCCAAAAATCTGAGCGTTGCCTGGTATTTCGCAGCTGCTTTACCGTATTTTGCTTGCTCGACGCTCATTTCCACAGTATTCCCGTCGAGAGGGGTATTAAACGGGATGCTATATTTAAGTGCTGCCTGAGCACGATCAGGCTTTCCGCCAAGGTGATCCTTGTGCGTTGTAACAACCGAGTTGTGCTCAACATCGGCCAGCGTTTCCCTAAGTGCTTGTTCGAAATCGATATCCCTAGCCTTATAGTTTGGAGTGTCAACGTTGGCTATATTTTTGGATAAAACTTCCATCCGCTGGGTTCGCAACTGAAGCGCCGCCTCATGTAATCTAAATGCCGATTCAAACACTTTCATAAATTTTCCATTAAAGTTTTACCAAAATCTGTCGATTTACTAACGATATGGTAAGTTGAATTTTCATTAATGCCTGAAGATGCAAATCTGGTGCCAACAAGTGTATTTTGAAACTCACACTCCCAAGAATACGATTTATTTCAGATACTTATTCAAAAAAAAGCCTTTAAGTGCAGAATTCTGTGCCGCTTTACCGGCATAGCATTGCCGCTAATGATTGCCGNAATGTCAGTATTGCGTCACCTTAAACTAAGGATCATACTGGTGATATGACAAGGCAATCGATAAACATAATGTTATTTGTTCAAATCATTTTGGTGATCGATTTCGCATACAGCNCAAATGAAACGCCTATTCCGCAAGCAAAAAAAATNTTAATTACTCAAATTAAAGACTGGGTCGCAAAAGAAAAGAACATTAATCAAGCAGACATCAAGGTTGCTGCGCTTGATCGCCGCCTAATAGTGCCAGAATGTCCTGCTTATTTTGACATCAGCTTTCCGTTTTCTTCTGATACTCAACAAGTTCGTGTTAATTGCTCAGAAATTGGATGGAAAGCGTTTATTAGAGTGTCTATTGAAAGCGCAAAAATGTACTACGTATACAAGGATGACTTTCCAAAGGGTCACCGCATCCAAAAAGGGGACATTGAACCTACAGATGAAATTAGGGTAGGGCATAATTCTGGATTAATAAAAACTGTTGACGCGATAAAAAATCAAATTCTCAAGAGGTCAGTTTTAACCGGTCAACTAGTTCGACTTCAACATTTGTCGCGCAGCATCGAAGTATATGTTTTAAAAAAGGACAAACTTGCAGGTGAACTTCTCATGGATGGTGACTACGTGCGCACGTTGCGTCCTGTTGCCGGAGCATCTGCGGCTCAGAGGTTCCCAGAGAGATTGCTTGAAAACGCCCTGATCGCTCGGAGCTTGCCAGCAGGATATGTTTTACAAGAAAGAGATCTGAAGCAACGCCGACGAGTTCTTGTCGCTCAAGAAACCTTAACTAGAGGGCGACTGTTGTCTCCTGCGAATGCTCGAATGGAGGACTACTATGGTGATTTGCTCCCTGACGCTATGCTTTCAACAAAAGGTATCGAATACCTGGAGGTGATAAGAACCATCCAAGCAGGAAGTCCACTGCGCGCATCTGACGTTAAGGTGGCAGCTTTAATAAACAAAGGAGATACTGTAAACTTAAGTATTGGCCGTGGATCCTTATTGATCACCGTATCAATGGAGGCATTGGAAAGCGGCAAGTTGGGGGAGCAAATAGTTCTGCTGAATCCGGAGTCCGGAGAAAAAGTAAAGGCCGTTGTGTCTGGGATTCGCAGCGCAAACGGTCTTTAAACCGCTCTAAAAACGCGTTACTATTTGCGCCAATTAGATGCCACTTTCGTTAAAGAAAAGCGGCAAGGTGCCGAATATTAGTACAATGGAAGTGAAAATTAGGTATAGTATCTTAAAGGACTAAGGATATGGCAAGCACAATTTCTAGTGTTGGATCAGCGGCAGCACAGCTAAAAGCGGCCGCTGATGCAGCTGAAAAGCTGAAAAAGGCCAGTGAGGCCCTTGACACTCCTGCGGAGAAAAAAGAAGCTGTTACTCCTCAAGGAGATCAGTTGATATTAAGCAAAGCAGCCGAAGAAGCATTCGCCACCGCTGAGTTCGACGAGGCAAAGGTAAATGCAATAAAAGCTGCTTTAAAAGAAGGTAACTATCCTTTGAACGAGCGTAGGATAGCTGAAAACTTTCTTGCCATAGAAATGATGATTGGAAATACCTAGCTCCCTGTAAACCAAGGCCGGCGGTGTTGCACAAGCTGGCCTTACAATAAAAGTATTAGCAGATAATGCCGAGTACAGAAACAGAGTACATTTCACAAACCCTACACAAAGCAAACGCACTTAAATCAGTTCTCTCAAGTGAATTCGAGTCGCTGAAAGACCAAAACTTAGAAGTATTCGAAACCCTGCAAAGCCAGAAGCTTGAAATACTCGATTTTTTGGCAAGCGAAGAGCTTGTAGAGCGTATTAAGTCGTATACTGATAGCAAAGATGCTTTAGCCGATAATGTGTCTCTGTGGCAGCAAGTTATGGATTTGATGAAAGAGTGTAAGGAATTACATATTCGTAATGAAGTACTTATTAACCGAAAGCTAGAAACTATTCGTGGCGCCTTACACACCATCCAGACACCTGATCCCCTCAGTAGCGTAGAAGTTTATGACAGGCTCGGTAAAATTCGCTCCAATAGCCGCAAAAACTCGGTAGGGAATGCCTAGAATTGCCTCGCTAATGTGATTTTTTTTTGCGGTAACTTTCCGGTTCAATTCCTTTAAGCCAATATACCCAAGACAATATTACAGCCACTGCTACATAAAGATTTTCAGGAATCTCTCCCTCTAAATCAAGTTGACTCAATAAAGCTACGAGTTGTGGATCTTTCGCAATATGGACCCCTTGACGCTGCGCCTCAGCGATAATTGCTTCAGCAAGCTCATCTTGGCCCTTTGCGGTTAACATAGGCACAGGGTTCTTACCGTATTCGATCGCTACCGCTTTCTTCACCGGCTTGTACGTCATGTAATTACGTCCACGACGCCACCGGGACTGAGAGGCTTCGCACCATCTATACCCGCTAATGGCCTTCGAGCATGATGAACTGTCATCTTACCGAGAGCCAGCCCGAATTCCTCAAGCTGTCGATGAAGCTCTCCAGAACTCAACCGAGCTAATTTTGCTACATCAGAACGAGCCGCCCACATCTCCATATCTAAACGAAGCGAGGATTTTAAAATTGTTTTAAGCCATAACTCACCCAACACGGAGCTATCTGTATGAAGATTAATGACCCAATCTGCGTTCGCCTCATTTTCGCCGCCAGAATCACGCTGAAATTCAATCTGAACCGGGTTCGCATCGTTAAAAGGCAAGACAAAGCTATAGGATAGCGCGCGGTTCTGTTGTGCCTGTAGACTCTCTACTTGGCGGCTCTCAATCTCATCCACCGCAGATTCCAATTCACGTGCGATTATCGACTGCGGCGGTTGTGCCCTCAAAATAGATTTTAAAATCTGCTTGAGGTCCATAGGGACAAGGAGCTGACGGCCAACCCGGGCTTCCGTNAACAACCCAGATGCAACAAGAGCCCGTTTTACTGCCTCAGGCGAGAGCCTAGCCATGCTCTGAATTAGCTGTGCTAACCAGCGTGAATTTTCACCCGCGGCAATCTGTTGCAGACTCAGTGAAGGACTCTGAGGAGAAAATAATTGTGTTAATTTTGACTCCTGGGGCGGACGGAAAAGCAGACTCATCAACCTAGACCCNGGTGTAGCTAGGGCCGATACTGCTGCGGAGGATACTAGCGGTTGAAGTGATGTGGAGTTGTTTATAACGCGTAGATCGATCTTGTCTCCCGTCTTTAATTGCTCGCCAATCACAGTGGCAAGGTCTCTGTTNCCTATGACTAGTTCTCTATTTCCTATAGAGAGCCGCATCTCTTCGCCTCGCATGCCTACGACCGCACGCACGATTTGCCCATCGCGTAAAGACAAGTCGCGAGCAACATCTTCGGTTATATCGATAGACACCGTGCCCTCAAGAAAAATAGGGGTCGGCCTTACCGCGAAATTGACTTGCTCAGGGCCTAGCACTTCAAAGCCCTCTCAGCGCCAAAAATAGCCCGCCTGCTTTTATCTTTGGGTGAGCTCCACATACTACTTTATGGGTACTGAACCCAAGANTTTCGCTCTGCGCTAGCTGCCCTTTTTTCGTTCAGAAGNCCCCTTGAATTAATAAACACAACGTTATGGATGTCTTCTGCCGTGGGGAGTTTTAATTGCTTATTGGCATACATCCAATTTGGATTTTTACGCTTGAATGCATGAGGATTCGCTAGAACTATTGCTTGACGTAAAATAGATTTTCTCACCGGATTGTCAACCATTGTACTTGCAATTATGCGATCGAGGGTNTCACCTTTCTTGGTAATGTATCTACCGTCGGCAAAGGCCTCAGCGAGTGTCGGCGTCATCAATCGAACATCCTTAATTAGCTGAGCAAGGGCCTCTTCAGGACTTTCAGCAACTGTTGATACAGATGAAAACAACAAGGAAATCAAAACGAGTGCNATAAAGCCCTCGGTAAATTTAAGTGTAGGTAGTTTAANTTTCATCTTTTCCCTCCGTATNCACTCAAAAATAAAGCGCCACTAAATTTTCGTTTGCCTGCGAACTGGTCCAACGCGGACCCGCTATATGCCTCAAGACAGCACTGTGACGACTTACTGACTCTACCCTTGCAAGAGCTAAGGTCGTTAGTGCCGAGGAATTAACTGCGGCATTCAAAATATTTGGATCACTGCTAAGTAGGAACTGATCACCAACTGTAACTCCAGCGAGTGAACCGGCATTGATGGACGCCGTACCANTGGCGCCGTCAGCATTTTCAAGGTGATAGTACTGTGCCACGCACACCATGGACTCAGTAACTTCAGACAACATCTGCTCCGTCGCTACAGTAATCTGGTGCTTGAACTCAGGTGGAATTGCTGTTTTGGCGTAACCTTTCTTCAATCTTGGGTAGTTTAGCGTAACGGTCTTGCGCCACATTGGAGTATCAAACTGCCGATCTACTAATTCAAATTCCAAATCAATTCGTGACCCAGACCAAGGGGCGTTGTCACGCGCATATTCAGGAAGCTTACTCAGGTTGTACGCTCCCAAGAACTTTCTAAAGGCCTGCTGTCCAGACCCNCNNTCCGCAGGATAATATGGATTCGGTGGTATGGTGGGGTCATTAGTAGGATCAGAACCGTAAACACCGCCTCCAAATCCGTCTTTCAAAATAGGAAAAATGGACCAAGCGCCCGCTGAGACACCAGACCNTTCAGCAAAGCCCAGAGAAAATTCCACAGCTGACTTGCCAGCTTCAAAACCCATTCTGACGACATCCATTATTTCATGCGGCCCGTTTTTGGCCGCAGGATTATAATCGCTCACCTTTACGTCGAATCGATATGGTACTTTGTTACTGGAAGCGCCAGAAACAAGGTTGTCGTAATTNGAAGCAAATCTAATTTCGGGCCTCGCNGTCCAAGACGATGAGCGNCTNAAGGATCCGATNACAACATCTTCTGAAAGTGCCGCAATCTCNCTGAGATAGTGATCTCCNAAGCGTTTATTNNCGCCGCTATATTCAACTCGCACTACCGCCTCGCGGCGGAGTTCCGGACGCGCTCCCGGGCAAGTTCGGTCGGACAACATTGAGGCCTCAACGCGCGCCACTGGAATACCTGCTTCCTCTAAGTAAGAAAGTACTCTAACCCCACGCACATTATTATTACTAGACATCAAGGTAGACTCGTGAAGAACACCTTGATCGTCAATATAGGCAGCACTGCCCAAGGTGACCTCGGANTCCATTGCAAGGTCAACAAGTGCTTGTTTTATTGCCTCCAGTTTTTCTTCAGCAGAAAATGTTTGTGCTGACAAAGTGTTACAGGAAAATAAAAGTGCCGCAGTTACTGCACCCGCCTTAGCGGNGATTACAGCTGTGGNGAAGTTGAATTTATTCCAAAATNCTTTTGTGATACGAAACATGTCCTCTTCCTACCGCAATTCACACCAATATCAAACGCCCCTTTTCACACTAACTGGCTTTGATTGTGCCATCTGAGAAGGAGTTTGAGCTGTTTTCCGAACCGCTGCTGAATTGTTACGCGACATTTGATCTATATACAAATGTCTCAAATCATCAACTATAGAACGACTTAAAGACAAAGTCACTGTATATGTATCATCACCCACCGGAGTGATAGATACAAGCTGCGCACCATAAATTACGCCCTGAACTCTCGCCCTNAAGGTATCGCTTTGCACAACCATTTCACCAACTGTAGTGTTTACGTCAAGATATTGACCATAAACCTGCTCCAACAAAGAGCGATATGCATCTAACTTGGAAGCGCGAATNGAAAGTAGCCTCTGTTGTGCCGGATTGTCATTCATTTGAACGCTGATTACTGCATAGCCAGTAGCCATTATATTTTCCGTCTCACTAACCATGTTGCGCATGACAGCAGAAGAGTATTCAGTAGTTGTCGTCGTACACCCGGCAAACAAAAAAGTAATAGTGGCCAGACTGACGCTACTTATTAAATTTATACATATTTGTCTCATACTACACCCGATAGATAATTTTGATGCGTTTTCTTTTCTCACCCGATAAGCGCTTTTACGCATTTTCGCAGCAAGAACTCTAGTGTAAAGATCGACAGTTACGGATCAATCTTTAGAACGACATTAATCTGCCCCTAATAAGCATAATTACTAACGAAATTACGGCATTTTTTTGTGGCACAGTTATTGCTTTGAGTTATTTTGACACATTTGTTTTTATCCAGGTCTTTTTTAAGACTCTGATTTTATTGGAAAAGGTATTGATGGCTACCGCTATACTGTCAAACATACGACAGGACCTGTCGAAATTTGAACTCTCTGGCTTAGGAGTTCCCGCGCTCGTCCTGCTTATTCTTTGTATGTTAATTCTTCCTTTACCTCCTTTCTTATTGGACGTGCTTTTCACGTTTAACATAATGATCGGCCTCATAATCATTATGGTGGCAATTAATAGCTCTACGCCTCTTGATTTTTCTGCTTTTCCCTCAATCCTGCTAATAGCGACTATGCTCAGGCTTGGATTAAATGTTGCCTCAACCCGTTTAGTTCTGATGAAAGGTCACGAGGGACCAGATGCAGCTGGTAAAGTTATCGAGGCATTCGGCAACTTTGTAATCGCTGGTAATTACATAGTTGGTTTTATAATTTTTTCCATATTAATGATCATAAATTTTATTGTTGTAACGAAAGGCGCGGGGCGAGTCTCTGAGGTCATAGCGCGTTTCACGTTAGATGCTTTACCAGGGAAGCAAATGGCTATTGACGCAGATCTAAACGCGGGAGTGATAGACCAAGAAACTGCTAAAAAAAGACGCGAAACTATCTCGCAAGAGTCGGATTTTTTTGGATCTATGGATGGAGCGTCCAAATTTGTGAGAGGAGATGCCATAGCTGGCCTCCTAATTCTTTTAATAAATATTTTAGGTGGTCTTACAATTGGAATAAGTCAACATGATCTCTCTTTCTCTGACGCTGGAAAAATATATGTCCTTCTCACTATCGGAGATGGTCTAGTAGCTCAAATACCGCAGCTTCTGTTATCTCTCGCTACTGCTATAATTGTCACTAGAGTCACAACGTCTGAATCGATGACTCAACAGGCGAAAAGTCAGTTAAATAACCCTTTAGCACTCTACGTGGCCGCTGGGATATTGATAGTCATGGGTTTGGTGCCGGGTATGCCACACTTTATCTTCTTAACTCTTGGGTCCATTGCTGCAGGGCTCGGATTTATGCTTGCAAGCCAATCGAAAACTGCTTTACAGCAAGCTGCATTAAATGAAGCAACTTTAGCAAATGAAGAAAAAAGCCCATCAGAGGAGCTCGACTGGGATGATGTAGATCAAGTTGACCTGGTCGGTCTCGATATAGGTTACGGGCTCATACCCCTCGTAAATACGGAGTCAGGGGGCCAACTTCTACCCCGAGTGAAGGGAGTTCGTAAGAAGCTTTCAGCAGAATTAGGCTTTCTTGTTCAACCTATTCGGATCCGAGATAATTTAGATCTTCCCCCTGATGTATATCATATCGTGATGAATGGAGTCGTACGTGGTAAGGGTGAAATTAAGGTTGGAAGGGAGATGGCAATCAACCCTGGTCAGGCACTGGGAAGATTAGAGGGTATACCTACGAAAGAGCCAGCATTTGGTCTTGATGCTGTTTGGATCGAACCCTCTCAACGTGACTATGCCAGAACTCTTGGGTATACCGTAGTGGATGCAGCCACAGCAGTTGCAACTCACCTCAATACGCTTTTAAGGAATAGCGCATCGGAATTACTCAGCCACGATGAAACTCAGAAACTTCTGGATAAAGTAGCGGCGCGATCGCCGAAACTGGTGGAGGATTTGGTTCCAGGAAAACTCCCTCTCGCAACCATCACCAAAGTCTTACAAAATATTCTCGACGAATCAGTCTCGGTTAGAGATATGCGCACCATAATTGAAGTTCTATCCAGCGAAAGTGGTAATACGCAAGACCCAGACGACTTGACGGCTACTGTTCGTCCAAGGCTTGGACGCATGATAGTTCAAGGACTAATAGACGTTAACACTAGCCTTCCCGTCATCACTTTAAATCCCGCGCTGGAACAGATGCTGCACAATATTTTACAACAAAGTAGCAAAGGCCAGGGTTTAGTTATAGAGCCAAACCTTGCCGAAGGTTTATTTAATGCTTTAGCAGAAAACACACAGAAAGTTGAAAATCAGGGGCATCCCGCAGTACTGGTTGTATCCCCCGGAATACGCCCTTGGTTGGCAAAAATTATAAGACACAGACTGCCTGATCTTACAGTCTTGTCTTACAGCGAAATTCCAGATGATCAAGCAGTAAAAGTGGTCGCTACAGTGGACGTTGAAAACAACAATTGAGTTGAGGAAGTAACATGGAATTGCAAAGAGTTCTGGCGCACGACACACGCAAAGCAATGGAGAAAGTGTATGAGCTTTACGGTGAAAATGCGATGGTAGTATCGAATAAAAAAGCTCAAAATCAAACTGAATTAATAGTGGCGATTGATCTCGCAAATCAGGCGATGGATGCACTTAATGACACTGGCATAACGCCTGAACCCCGCCAAGCAACTTCAGAGCTTCCAAAGTTTGATTCCGTTCTCGAGGCTCATGTATTTGGACAGCCTGTCTCAAAAGATCCTCTGGCAGTTGAGGAAGCTAAAACGGCTGCTGCCAATGGAGACAGAGTAAATCCTTTTGAGCGGGGTGTGGCTATAACTCCAAATTTTGCAGAGAAAGCAAATTCAAATGTATTCAGAGATGATAATCAAAATCTTCGAGCTCGCGAGATAGTAGATATCGTAAAACAAGAACTGGCCAACATGCGTAAGGAGTTTAAGTTGTCTCAACAAGTGGATGCATGGAGCGGAACGCTTGCTGTTTCTGATGAGATGCGTCCCCTGATGGAGGCCTTTAACGAGACGGGGATGCCTGTGGCACTGCGGGCACTCATGACCGATATAATTAATAAGCACTCCGATATGATTAGTGCGCTTACTGAAATTGCAGCATTCATCGGAGACGGTATACGCAGTATTGATCTGCTAGAAAATATGTCAGGAACACATCTCATTGCTGGAAGCTCCGGCTCAGGAAAGAGCTTAATGGCGGGACGCCTGTGTAAACAAATGGCAATGCAATATGGCGATCAACAAGTAGCTATGATAAGTTACAATGACTCCCGTTTTGGAGCATGGAACCAGTCTCAATTACTTGGAACCCAGGCTGGGGTAGACACTTTTCGCGCAAACAATTTAAACACGCTGGAGCAACTGCTCGGAGAGTTACAATCCCGAGCAGTGATAGTTATTGATACCCCTGGCGTTGACGTAGAAAATAACATCAATACATTGGGACAATTGTTACCTCATGCGAAATCGCATATTGTTGTGGCGGCAGACGCGTCTGAAACCTCTCTAAAACGCCACCTACAAAATGCCGCTCTAAAATGGCACTCGGTAATGCTTTCCCGATTGGAAACTCAGGTTTATCCGTGGCCGATTATAAATGCGCTGATGGTAAGCCAAATTCCTTTATCTGTAGCCTCCGCAGAACCATCAATCATTGATGCAGCGACACCGATCTCTGGAATTGGCTTGGCTCAACATACTCTCACGCAATTACCCATTCATTTTGTTTGACTAGATTAAACCGATAGACGAAGATGACGTAATTAAAATGGATGCTCTAGAAACCCTTAGGGACATGTCGTTCCATGATACTTGCTTATAGTTGTTATCGTTTAAGCCGTGAGGACACTATCACCAGAGCATTCTATTTGTGGGGAGATTTAATCGGATGTTAAAGACCTTGCCAACCCAAATTATAGGTATTGCGAGCGGAAAAGGTGGCGTAGGAAAGACAACAGTTTCAGTCAACCTTGCTGTAACACTTGCGTCTCTCGGTAGAAAGGTGATGATATTCGACGCAGACCTGGGGCTCGCAAACGCACAACTGGCACTGGGATGCCGAACACCGTTCAACTTCAGTCATGTGCTCTCGGGGGAAAAGACATTACAAGACATTATTGTAGAAGGGCCAATGGGCGTAAAATTGGTGCCTGGAGCGAGTGGAATACAACACATGGTAGCTCTAAATCCAATGGAAACAGCCGGCATAATAAATTCTTTTTCAGAAATTGAAGAGCAACTAGACTATTTCATTGTAGATTTAGCAGCAGGAATGTCAGATACCGTGATGACCTTCTTGCGTGCTTGCCAACATCGGTTTATTGTAGTAAAAAATGAACCGTCGTCGATAGCAGATGCATACGGAATTATTAAAGTGATGATTCAAGACTATCATCTAGAAAACATAGGCCTTATTCCCAATGGTGTAGTCTCTCAGGAAGAAGGAGAGCGTCTTTACGGGAGTATAAATTCTGTAATCCAAAACTTTTTGGGTGGAGATATCAGTTATTTGCATGCTATTCGCCGAGACGACATGGTGCTGCGTTCGATTAAAGCGTCGCAACCTCTGACGTCTTTTGCCCCCTCAAGCATTGCCACGCGCGATTTTCGGGCACTGGCCAAGATGGTTTTAGATTTTCAATCCGACATTCCAATGAGTGGTGGATTGGAGTTCTTCGTCGAACGCCTCGCAACTCAGCCGCCCAATCGCCTTGGCACTTCTTATGGTTGATATTAAATCTTATCAAGATATACAAAGTTCGGATAGAGAAGGCGATGGGCTGATGGCCCATGTCGGATTAGTGAAGCGTGTCGCATTACATCTTAAAGGAAGACTGCCGAATTTCATGGAGCTTGAAGAGTTAATCCAAGTAGGCATGATTGGATTAATCGAAGCTAATAATTCCTTCAAAGGTGAAAAGGGCGTTGAATTCGAAGTCTTTGCGAAAAATCGTATAAGGGGAGCAATACTAGATCAAGTTCGAAAGATGTCGTATCTGCCACGTTCAGCCATAGTAAATTTACGTGACCATAACGAGGCATCCTCAGCACTGGCGGGCGAGCTAGGCAGAGAACCAACGCAAACTGAGTTAGCTGAATATATGGGTAAGGGGGTGGAAGAATTTCAACGTGAAAGGAATCATGCGCACAGATTTCAAACAGTATCGTTGGAGTCGCAACTTCCAGAAACCACTGATCAACCTGCTTCAGATTCCAGTGAACCTGAAGCACAAGTTGTAAAAGAAGAATTTCTGGAATCGCTAATCGAAGCAATTAAGATTTTACCAGAGCGGGAACGGACCGTAATCTCACTCTATTACTCTGACGAAATGAACCTCAAAGAAATCGGTGTGATCTTAGAAGTAAGTGAGTCTCGAGTGAGTCAAATTTTATCAGCATGCGTAACCAAGCTTCGGAAACATCTCAACATAACAGAGCTTTAACGATATGTTTTTTAAAGATAGTGCGAAAAAAAAAGCTCTACTGGCTGCAAAGTCTGCCTATATTGAAGCAGCCACGCTTAAAGGAGATACGCGTGAAGAGGTGGCCTTTAGAAGGCGTATCGGGTTCAGAAGTAGAACGCATTTAGATAAAATTTTTATTGAGGGGGCCACCAAAACTGCTCGTCATCAAGATCTCTGTGAGCAAGCTAACGATCGTGGTCTAGAACACCCGCCGCCGCCTAAAGTTGGCATGTTCCAATCAGCTAAGGGACCAAATGGGATTATATATACCTACGTACCCGCAGAATTTTCAGAGCCAGTATTTCTGTATGGTGGTCAATACCAAACGATGGAAATAGATGCCTTTCGTGCCATCAGGCTCACTCAAGAAATAGCAGATAAAGTTAGTTTTGACTTAGATTTAGAAAAACCGATCGTCACGCTACAATTTCTTCGTGATGAACTGGCGGCCCTGGAAAATTCAGCTTCAGAAACTGATAACGAAGAGTAATAAGACCTTAAATCTCCGAAGACTTTTAATCAAGGAGGAAATTAGAATGGAAAAATTGCTTCTATTAGCCGTAGTTGTGGGAGCAGCTGCAATCGTAATATTGATGATCTACTTAATCGCGCGCGTAGAGAAAGTCGAAACCATCGCTATAAATGGCCCGCAACCAAAAGGATCTTTGGCAATGATAAATGCCGACAAACCTTTTTTTGGTTTAAATGGGGTGGATCTATGGGAACTTCTTTCGGGAACCCCTCCACCCGGATACGCGACAGCTGATGCTATGCCTCTTCAACCAAAATATGAGCATATCCTTTACAAACATATCGAAACTCTCTTTAAGACTGGAATGGCAGATAAAAAGGCCGGTAAAACCCCAGAGCAACCCGAAAGTCCGATGCAAATTTCTACGCTCAGAGAAAATGTTCAAGCTTTCATGCCGTCGCAGTATGCCTCCGTTATTTATGAATCCGGTTTTGAGATAGTGACTGAGGAAGGAATGGTAAAAGATGGGGATGCAAGATTAGATATCATAGATGCCCTCGATAGGACTTGTGAGGCTTTATTCTCAAAAATTAATTTGGAACCAAAGGGATTAATGTCGAGCCGACTAGTGCCAGAACCCACCACTTCCAAACCCAACAATGAATCAATTGAGGTTGACGACGATAACGAAGATACGTCAGATGACGATAACCTTTCTGAAGAAACCGCTAAGCTAGAGGAGAATCTCGGAGGAGAAAAGTTGGACTGATTATTAGTGTATATTCGTCTTTAATGTTTATGTCGTCCCTCAGACTAACAAGATAGGACATTGACGCCGTCTCCATTACAGATGTGTCCGAACCTTTGTAGGCCAGTATTCTCTGAGGCCGGTTAAGAAGTTAGTTATCTTAAGCTTGGAACTGATGGGTACGTTACCACCGTCGGGGTAAGATCTTCCTCTACTTCCTCCCCCCGATCTCTAGCCTCTTCTAACGCTACTTGTCTCTTTAAAACGTCAATATACCTGGCACGCTCCAAAGTTATGAGAGATTGAACGTCAGCGTTGAGCGCTTTTATATTCCCAACTTGCCCTTGCATTGTTTTCACTTGCGTCGCTAATACTGCAACTGACTTGCTGACATTTGCAACATTGTCACTCTGGGACTTCACAGTTCCTGCCAGATCATTAACTTGCTTGATAACTTCCGCAGTCGATTGGCCAACNCTTTTGGCTGCCATTTCGGGAACGTCATTTTTTATCGCCCCAGCCAACCTTTCTGCATTTCGGACAGATTCTATCAAAGCGGTTTGTGTGTCACTGAATGCGGATTGTTCAACTGCAAGTGAATTCATTGTTTGATTTATTTCATCAAAGAGACTCAATGCACTATTCATATTCACTACACGCTGACTTAAAGCTATCAACATAGCATCAACTTGATTTGTCTTAGCATTAAGCTGCTGAGCCATGAAAGCAAAAATGCTTACCGCGACAACAAACACCGTGACAGTTCCTATGAGAATGTAACCAGATAACTTGTTACTCTTAGCACTTGCCTCGTCAAGTTCTTGAACCCTTTTCTGAACTTGACTTAAGCCTTTCTCCAAAGTCAGTGACGCGCGCCTNCTNACGTCTGCTGCACTATTAGTGGCNTCGGCGGTATCGAGAAGGCTCGGGACCAAGACTTCCAAACGGCCAGAAATCTGTTTCGCATATCCCAAAACGTCTGCAAGATCTTCTTGGTACTTATCGATACTTTCGANCTCAGGCTGGGTATCCNTGNCACCTTCCTCAGTGCTGGGGTCTTCAGTATCATCGGGTGTATCAACAGTGTTTTCTTCTTCCGCCATACTCATAATTAATCCACATCGTCTTTGGTGAAATGAGGCTCTATTTCATCTAGTTGTTTTGAAATATCGACAGTGGCCGCTTTAACTTTAGCTAAACGACTTTCCAATAAGGTGTTAAATTGCTCGCTTTCGGTAGCTGCATTTTTTTTTGCTCGATCACTTATTATCTGTATTGAACCAAGCTGACCTCCTTCTGAATCCTGAAGCNCAATTTTAGGTAACTGTTTTTCATTAAGTGCCACAAATTCTTTTGATTTTCCATCTTTCGTGGCACGCACGTCTCTAATCCCAACAGGCCTGAGCCCAGAACCTTTAAGAGACAATGTATCATCGTCTGTGTTATCAACCAAACTTTAACCCTCCCAACCCAAACTTTATTCGGTCAGTGAATCATCTCTTTTAACCACCCCTAAGCGCTCCCTTCAATTGTGAGGCACTTCTGAACCAATAGTCCCCCGGCAACTGATTACCCCGAGCTGAACTCCGAGCCGCGCCCAAAGAGTCAAAAGGCCCCGCTACTACAGCATACGCAGGTTTACCACGCAAGGAAATTGGTACAATGAGAGCATCTGTTAGCCCTCGATAATCATCGATGAAACTACTNGCCTGGGATTCNGAGGTAAAAACGATATACTGCACGAAGAAATCGCTAGCTTTCGANTTCCTTACCTTACTCGCTGCCGCCGATACACTGAGCCGAGGCGGTGCAGAAATGACCGTNATAATTTCATCCTCANGTTTATCTGGCTCTTCTTGTGAAGCAAGAATTTCAGATACCGTAGTCTCGTCTAAACCACCGACNTTCGATAACAAATAGTCACGATCGGTATCTGTGTCATATTCGNTAGCAACAGCCTCTAATAAAGCTTCAATCTGATCTGTCCTAGTAATAAAATTTCCATTCTGTTGAACAATTTCTTTCGCAATATNCTCTGCCGACTCTTCAAGATTATCCGATATATTTGATAAGCCCGCATTTTCGATGGGGTTATCTGAAACGTCCAGCGTTGCANTATCAACCAATTTATTTTCATTAGAATCTGTAGTTTTCAAACCCTCAGCTAGTGGCAAANTCGGCGCAAAATCTTGATACTCCATNTCGCCACTTTTTATCTCTTGTANCGACAATTTTACATCAGAAACTTCCTCCTGTTCAGACTGCGTTTCATCAAATAGAGGTAAATCTAGACTCTCGCGCCAGTCTTGAAAAGATGACCATATAAGATCTCGGTAAAATACCGATTCTTTTGGATTGAATCTATACAAAACAAATAATGTCACTGCCAACGATAACAAAACAAGCGTTACACCAAAAACAATTTCCTTAACTTTTGAACTCAGAAGTCCCTCAGTTTCGTGTGAAGTTCGTTCTGCATCATTTTCCATCTTACTGTCGTCAAAATTAAATGGTTCCTCAGGAAAAACAAGGCTTCCACCTATATCTTGTTTCAATGTGTCTTCACTCAAGATATCAATATCGCCAGGCATAATTTCTGAATCATCCGGTGCTACTACATCGCCCAAACCAACCTGCTCCAGAAGTAATTGCGTGTCATTTTCATAACCATGCTCACGTGCTGCATACATCAACTGAATAGCCTCATCTACCGATGGAGTGTCTACTACCCATCGGTACAGCTGTCTTCCGAACATGGTCAATAATTTCTCAAAACCCGGCCATCCGGTTTTGTCAATAAACATAACCAGTCGAACATTTGTTCCGGGGAAATCAGTCATCAGACGCACAAGTAAATTCCATTGATCTTGCTTCACTGACTTAGCGTCATTTACCACAAGCAAGTGCACTAAAGCCGAAGCGTCAGCTTGTTTGCGCGCCTCTTCCATAGTCATCTTGGCTAAAATATGATTAAAACGATTAAGCAAGCTGTCAGTGTCGTTCGGGAGAAATACTTCAACTTGAAAGTTCTGCAGATCACGAAGGTGAGTAACAAGCATGCGTGAGTAGTGGTCTAACACACCATCATTGCCTCCGATAACTGCCAGACCGCGCCTTCCTTGACCGATAGCATCCAATGAAGTTTGGAAACGGTGCTTATCCTTGGCACGAAAAAAAATGTCTGCGCCATCAAACCAGTCCTGAAAATCAGCAGAATCTTGATTTTGCACTAACGTTGCCCCCCACTTAATCTAGGATTCCTCTCGCTTTCCATTTTTATCATATCTCATGTCTTCAGGCACTTTAGGTGAAGGTTTCTGTGGGACTCCTTTTCCACTATTAAGACTGTTGAGGCCAAATACATAGGCAATAACTTGCGCCACTGCGTAGTAGAGTGCTTCTGGAACCGACTGTTGAATATCTGTTGTAAAATATATAGCTCTGGCAAGAGAAGGTGACGAAAAGAGCGGCACACCACTCTCTTTTGCTTTGTTCCTGATCGCTTGAGCCAAAAAATCCGCTCCTTTGGCAACTACCAATGGAGCTCCGTCAGAGGTCGGATCGTAGCTCAAGGCTACCGCAAAATGTTCTGGATTTACAATAACAACATCGGCATCTGCCACAGCCTGTATCATCGAACCCATTGCCATCTCGCGTTGCTTTCGTCTTATTTGAGCTTTTACCTCCGGTCGTCCCTCTGTATCTTTGAGTTCATCTTTTACCTCTTTTTTTGTCATCTTCATTTTTTTACTAAACTCAAAAATTTGATATGGTACATCTACAGCGGCTGGAATCAGCAATGTGAGCGTAACCAAGACTATCCCTAATGCAATTAATTCACCGGCCTTCCCTAGCGCTGGTTTCATTTCCATCATTCCTAGGTACGTCAACGTATCGAAACGCTCACTCACTACGAGGTATAAAACCCCACCCACCAGTAAAAACTTTAAAAGGGCTTTCACAAGATTGATGAGTGCCTGTAGTCCAAACATCCGCTTAAATCCAGATAAAGGACTTAATTTACTACCTTTCGGCGCCACGGCCTTCATGGAGAACACATAGCCACCAATAACACCGCCAGACGCAGCTGCAATAATCGCAGTTAGTCCAAAAAATGGTAACAAGATATACATCGAAGAAAGAGCCTGATTTCCAAATTCTATCGGTAACAAGTCCTCATTGAAGACCGTCCTTCGATCAAAAACGAAAGGTTCAGAGAAAGTTTCAACCAAACTAACAATGAAAAAGCTTCCAAAAAAGTACATAAATATGGCGGCACCAATCATCATCAAAGCAACACCAAGTTCTTGAGATCTTGCCACCTGACCATCTTGTCGCGCTTTTTCAAGGCGCTTGGCAGTGGGTTCTTCACTTTTTTCTTCTGAACTTTCCTCAGCCATTAAATAATTCCCAACATCCGTCCTACAGTGTCAAAAGACTCTTGCCAAAGCGATTGAATACGAAATCCAATAGTCGGCATTGACATACTTAAAATCAGTATTCCAGCCATAATCATAGCTGGAAACCCAACTGCAAAAATATTCAGAGCCGGAGCTGCACGAGTAATCACACCGATACCCATATTTATGAATAACAGAGATACCATTATCGGCATTGCTACCAAGAGAGCTCCCAAAAAAAGCCACTTACTCCAATCAATTAATAACATTATTAATGATTGCACCTCTAATGGACTGCCAATGGGCAGCGTAACAAAACTTTCCATCAAGGCCCGCAAAACTATAGCGTGTCCGCCAAACCCTAAAAAAATTAGCGTGGAGCAAATGAGCAAGAACTGAGCTATCACTGGAACATTACCCATGTTGGGATCTATCATATTTGCCATACTCAGACCCATCGATGCTGATATAGCCTGTCCTGCAACTACCAGAGCACTACTCACAACTTGTAGTGATAAGCCCATTAAAACGCCGATGAAAACCTGACTAAATAATTCTTTGACCCCAGCACCGCTTGTAGGAGCGATGATAGGCCACTCTATCAATGGATAGACCAGAACGGTGAGAGCGAGCGCTAATAAAATTCGAATTCTTACCGTCACGGCTTGCAAAGAAAAAAACGGAGCAGCCAACAAAAATGCTGATATCCGAGTCATAGGCCAAAGCAAAGTGTAAAAACGCTGGATAATTTCAGCCGCAAGAATATCCATTATATGAAAAGCGTCGGTATCCGCTCAAAAATGCGTTGAAAAAAATCAACCATAATCGATACCTGCCAACCTCCAAAAATAATCAGCGCAATAATCATTACCCCTAGTTTTGGAATAAAACTTAATGTCATTTCCTGTATTGACGTTGCTGCCTGTAAAATCCCAACAGCCAAGCCTACTGCTAATGCCGTTCCCAAAAGCGGGGCGGCAACTAATACCGCAACCCATAAAGATTCACGTCCAAGGTCGATCACCATTGCCGCATCCATTTCGTTCTCCTACAAAACCGCAAAACTCGATGTCAAAGAACCCATTATAAGTGTCCAGCCATCGACCAAAACAAACAGCATAAGCTTAAAAGGCATAGAAATCATCATCGGCGAAAGCATCATCATACCCATAGACATCAAAACACTCGCAACAACGAGGTCAATAACTACGAATGGAATATAAATGAGGAACCCAATAGCAAATGCGCTTTTTAATTCCGAGGTAATAAACGCAGGAACTAAAGTTGTAAAAGGTACATCACCGGGTTCTGTTACTTCATCATTTCCAGCTATTTCCACAAACATTGCAATATCAGTTTCTCTAGTCTGATTAAGCATAAACGTCCGGAATGGTGCTTGAGCTTCAGTGAGTGCCTCTTCGAAGCCGAGAGAATTATTCATGTAGGGGAGCATTGCATCGTCATACACTGAACTAAAAACGGGTGTCATAATGAAAATTGTGAGGAATAAAGCCAAACCGAGCAGCACTTGGTTGGGCGGGGTTTGAGCGGTACCCAGAGCCTGTCGAAGGAGTGACATTACAATAATAATGCGTACGAATGATGTCATCATCATCAATAACGATGGCAGCAGGGTAAGCATCGTCATTAATGCTAATAATTGCAGTGTCAGACTATATTGCGTGTTACCGGTTCCATCGTCGACCATATTTAGTATTGGCATGCCACTCCCTTGAGCAAACGCAAAAGACTGCATGGAGGTTAAGACCACTAACAGAAGCATTTTGAGAGACTTTGTCCGCATAGCCACTAATTCCTCTGCCGATTCACGAGCTGACCCAGAAACTCTCGAAAACTGTGCTTTTTGGTAGGAGAATTTGGAAGTTTACTTATGGAATCTATTTCAATGTTAGATTGCTCGGTACCCTCTAATTCACTGATCTTCCATGATCCAAGAAGTGTTACAGCATGTGGTGATTGGGCAACGAGTATCTCATCACCATTGATCGTTATGACTATTAGTTTTTGCCTAAATCCTAGGTGGTGAACAACATTCACACCTAGCTGTGTAGAATTACCTCCCAGATTCGTGGATAGCCTTTTTACAAAAAATAGCGTTGCAACCAGCAACACAAGCACGATCAAGAATGATCCGGTCATCCTCAATAATTCGCCAACTCCAACGTCCGGCACCATAATCTATGGGTTTCAGAGGTTCTTAACCCGATCTACAGTCGGTATCACACTGGTCAATCTTACGCCATAACGGTCATTAACCAAGACAACCTCGCCTTGTGCGACCAGCGTATTGTTTACCAAAAGATCTAGTGGTTCACCTGCTAGGCGATCTAATTCAACCACACTCCCTTGAGTCAATCGCATTAAATCACGAATCTTGAGGGATGTTCTTCCTACTTCAACTGAAATTGTTACAGGTATATTCTGAAGCACATCAGCGTTAATTTGACTTTGACTCAAATCCAACGCGGTTGCCCCGTTGCCGTTAGTTTCAACTGT
This sequence comes from Porticoccaceae bacterium, assembly GCA_002720735.1. Lineage (GTDB taxonomy): Bacteria > Pseudomonadota > Gammaproteobacteria > Pseudomonadales > Porticoccaceae > TMED48. The sequence goes on along the minus strand of PBJN01000013.1, from coordinate 58,962 downwards.
CTCCGTACTAGTTTCTGCCATAATCCTGATCTCGCTTTTNGTGAAGAACCTTATTCCTCTGGCTCCATTGCTTTAACAATCTTTGCCGCCATATGCGGCCCGCTACTACCTATGTCTGCCTCAAATACGGGAATTTCATTTACATACATCCTCGCGTAGTCTGCTTTCTTGAGGAAAAGAACGTCTCCTGAAGACATCGACTGGAACTTGCTAAGGGTAGTCTCCACCTCTGCCAAGGTAACTCTGACAGGAACCTCCGCATCNGCAGCTGCTGCATGAAGCTCATTACTCCATTGCTGATCACCCGTATCATCATCTCCAGTCTGTACCCTACTTGCTAAAGCTTCCCTTATCGGTTTGAGAGAGCTGTAAGGGTATACAAGATCTATGTTACCNGTCACATCGTGACTTAACTCTGACTCAAAGCGAGAGAATATAACCAGATCGTTTTGATCCGCTATCTGCGCGAACTGCGGATTCACTTCTGAACTTACATGCTCACACTTAATTGGCATCACTGGAGCCCACGCTTCTTGNAGCGCACCAAAGAAAACGTTTAGCATTATGCTTATAATGCTTGTTTCGGTCGGCGTAAAAGAACGACCGGGAGGCAACGCATTCATACCCCGACCAAATCCGCCAAAAAAGTTATCAAGCGACGCAAAAACCACTGAAGGATCTATTACGACCAAAGAATATCCTCGTAAAGGATCCAGCCGAATGGTATTCACTGCCAAGGGTGGCTTGAGGTCTTTTAAATAATCACCAAATTTGATGATTTTGACGTTCGCCATATTAATCTTGGGAGTGGTCCGCAACACCTCCAATAACCCGTGACGAAATTGTCTAACAAATCGTTCATTGATCATATCCACGGCGCCAACATTAACACCCAGAGATGAGTCTTCGTTTGTCAAATCATGTTTCAGCGCAGCCGCACCGGTATTTACGCCGGTGTCAGATTCAATAGTGCCATCTTCGATGCCTGCAGCTAAGGCATCAAGTTCTTCCGGGGANAGCAAATTAGTGGAGTCAGCCATTACACGTCTCGCTGGTCTTTAAAATAACCGATTGCAAAATTTTATTGCACAACAAACGCAGTGAAGCCAACTTTTTCAACACCGCCAAAGTCCTCCAATCCCTCTAGGATTGAATTAATTTCCAATCTAAATTCCTCCGCCAATTCTTTCCTGAACGTTGGNCGAGCAAGATCAGACTCTGTTTTGAGTGCCATTATTCGCATCAGCGCATTTCTTATAGGGAAGTCATGCTTCTCCATGTGAGCAATTACTCGTTCGTCATAATGGGTCATTATGTANACTTTCACTTGCATTACCTTGCGAGAATTAGCGAGATTGGAAGTCATNTCAGACTCTATTTCGAAGTAAGTTTGTTCATATCTTGTCAGTTCGGGAGAATCAATTTTTACTCGATCTGGCCCGGCAAGCGCAGCGGCAGCAGCAGCAGCCTCCTCAGACGCTATCGCTTCCAATGCTGCGACAGCAGCTTCTGCAGTTGCNTCTTCGTCCGCTTCAAAAAATCCAGATAAAAACAGCGTTCCTCCAATAGTAATAGCTACCAAAAGGAGAATTCCAACCACCAAGAGGATGATTTTAATTAAACCTCCTTTTCCACCACCTTCTTCCTCTTCTANAACTTCATCAGCCATTGCACAACCCTCTGTCTTAAACTTTTACGCGGAAGCCGTTAATTGATGAACTAAACCATCACATCGAGGCCATCGTCAGATACCGGCTTACGTGCCATATCAGAAGACAACGATTTCCCTTCTTCATCTGATGAGCGTTGACTTGAACTACCATCAGCTGCCGGATTTCCGTCAGATTGGCCTTTATATCCGGATCCCATTCCTGGATAAGCAGTATTCGTGCCAAAATGATCCAACATTTCTCGTAATCTCGGCAAACTCTCTTGTAAGAGATCACGAGTAGTCGGGTTTGAGCTCAGAAAGTTAGCTTCTAATTCACCGTTGCGCATCTCTAATTGAACTTCAACGCGTCCNAGTGAAGATGGATGCAAGTCCATTTCTACACGCCAAGATCCTCGCTCGATCTGAGCACTCAATCTCTGTCCTAGAGCTTGAGATAACCGCTGAGACAACTGATTTTGAAACTCCTTGCGACGCATTATATCATTTGCAAGATCGTGTTGCGATGTTTCCAATGANCCCNCTGATTGCGACTGCGTNAAAGAGGAACCAGTTTCTGANGGGAGAGTGACNAAGGGCGCGACACTAGAAACTTGTTGCGAAACGATCGCGGCGTTGTTCCCAGAATTGGATGCACTTTGCGTCTGTTCTGTAGCCGAAGAAAGTANCGTAATCGGCGGCATCTTTTCTATAATGCCAAGCTTTTTAGTGTAGCTTATTCGCTCTGCTAAGTCTTGATTCCCCATTCGGATATTAATCTTCCCCACAAAATCACGCGTCCTGAAAGATTCTGAAGCTGTATTTGCCGACTTAGTCACTAACTGATCTTCCTTTGAGAGCAAATCTATGTGTTTACCGGTTAATTCTCCGGCAACCTTTGATATTTTCTCGCCGAGAGCAGGCTTACGAATTGTGTGCTGCACTTCGCTGCCACCGAATTCAGACGTGAAGGAGTTACGTAATTCAACTGGCCTGGCCTTGACAGGATCTTTCTTAATTATAGCGGCGATCGATCTCGTTGTAAGAGATTCTTCACTACCTGACCTCAGCTCCACCGCATTCAGTTTTAACGAGTCAACGTTGCTTAATTTGACGATCTCGCCATTTACATTTACAGGTTTATCCGAAACTTTTAGAGCATCCCTTTTTGAATCTGGGTTACTTGTTAGTTCAACGCTCGCAACAAATTTTTGGGCAGGCGTACTTTCATTAAACTTTTTGGACTCCAGAGCAAAGCTATTTGTTGTCACAGTGGGCGATGGGATACCTACAACGGCCTCGGTTGATAAATCATCCTCAATCTCAGACGCCGAAATATGTTCGTCACTGGGCTTTGACAAATCGAGCTGAAGAGATGGACTCACTCCAGGAGCATCATAATGGCCTAACTGACCCACATTATTCAATAACTCATGAGCCTCGATTGCAGCATCGAGAACATCAGAATTATTCTTTGTCCGCGAAACTNCTGAAGCAATCGATGCAGCTCGACTACTATCAAATATTTTAGTTCTTAAAAAGGTATCACCAATGCCGGCCTGCTCCAACCCGTCTGAGGTAGCATCTTTACTCGCCGAATTGGTAGGATTAGCGCCCTGAAGCATCATGAAAGCTCGTGGATCGATACCTTGCGACAACGCAAACTCAGCGAGCCCCTCTTCAGAAACTTCCCCGTCCGACACCTTTATGCGCATTCCACTCTGAAGATGGCGATTCTGTAGCACAACCTCGCCGCGTTCTGGCAAAGCATTGCCGCCTTGAGCTCCTCCATCACCTGACATCTGTCCATTAAGAACATTTGAGAAGTCGCTAGTGGCTTTGGATGAATCCTCTGAAACCTTTGATATATCCAGCAATGCAGGCTTTTCCGAGCCCAATGAAGAAGTTGGCATATCAGACATTAACACTCCATTCTTTTAAAGTTATTCCAATTTACATTTAAACTTAGCAAAACACGTGCCAATGGAAAATACTCTCAAATTAAATCTCAACCTCTTGCTTTCAAGTTAAACTGTTGCAATGCCCCGCTTTCAATTTCGCTATTCTCGAAAGCCAATGCCTCAACCTCAAATTTTTCTCGCTCTCGTTGAGCTAATAGCTCAATTTTTAATCTCTCATGCTCACGCGTCAGCATAATTTTTCTTGCCTTAACACATACTTCGTCAAGGACATTCATTTCTTGCTTGGAGCGAACTTTCATTGCCTGAAGTTGGAATATAAACTGTTGATAGTTGCCCACCTCACGTGTGTGGTGAGAACGAAGTTGCACATCTCTTAACTGATTACTGTATTCTGTTAACATACTGTCAAGTTTTTCACTTCGCTCTAGAGCAAGGTTCTTCTTCTGTTGTGCATCCGCTAGTTTTTGCTGAGCCACACGAACCGCTCTCTCGGCCTTTGTAAGCAACACTGTCCAAACAGATTTCATTAGACCTGAACTCCCGTAAGCTGATTGAGAAACGTCTGTGAATCTGTCAAAGAAACGCACTCGTCACTTAATTGCTGAAGAAGTGCTTCCATGCCTGGCCTAATCTTAATTGCCTCATCTAAGTCAATGTTTGTTCCCTGTTCGTAAGCCCCAACCTGAATTAAGTCCTGATTTTGCTGGTAAAGCGTCCACAATCGTCTGAATCGGTTTGCTGAATTCAACTGCGCGGGACTCACTATACTCGCCATCACTCGCGATATCGAACCAGCGAGGTCTATGGCTGGGTAGTGTGCAGCATCCGCAAGCTGCCTGGACAACATCACCTGTCCATCCAGCGATGCTCTGGCAATATCAACTACCGGATCTGAACGATCATCGCCCTCTGCAAGCACGGTGTAAATGGCCGTAATAGATCCAAAACCGTGGCGTCCTACCCCAGCACGCTCAATCAATTTAGGCAATAAAGCAAACACCGAGGGCGGATACCCCTTTGCAGTTGGTGGTTCACCTATTGCCAAGCCTATCTCTCTTTGCGCGTGCGCGACCCTCGTCAGACTATCGCACAACATAAGAACATTTTTACCCTGATCTCGGAAATATTCAGCAATTAAGTGTGTCAAGTAAGTTGCCTTTAAACGCAACACTGGTGATATATTGGCAGGAGCGGCTACAACAACTGATTTCGCCAATCCATCAGAACCGAGTGTTTGTTGAATGAATTCTTGTACTTCCCTTCCGCGCTCTCCGATAAGACCAATAACAACTACATCGGCAACAGTGTTTCTAGTCAGCATACCTAATAAAACACTCTTGCCCACGCCAGAACCCGCCACCAAACCTAATCTTTGCCCTTGTCCTAATGTAAGGCACGTATTAAAAGCTTTAATACCTGTATCTAGCACCGTGTTAATTGGGCCACGTTCCATAGGGTTAATAGGTAGTCCCTCCAGGCTCAAATAATCTTTGTATTTGAGAGCTCCTTTACCATCGAGAGGCTCCCCAAGACCATTGACAACACGTCCCAAGAGGCAATCCCCGAGACCAGCTTTTGAATGATTAGATCGCACCCAAACACGTGCGCCGGGTCCAAGACCGCCAGGATCAGCAAAGGGCATAAGAAAAAGAATATCATCATTGAAGCCCACTACCTCGGCATCAACGAGTGTTCCATAATCAAGATTTTCGACTTGACAATGCGCGCCCAGAGGCGCCAAAATTCCCTTTGCTTCAAGAGTTAACCCCACCACACGAACTAGTTTTCCACTTCTGAAACGCTCTGACACTCTACAATCAGAAATTATATCTTCGACTTGTGAATCAAATTCAAACATGAGGATCTGCATCAATTGAGTCAGTATCACTCATGTCCGACTCACCAACAACTTGATCCACATATCCTCCAGAATCTAAACTAGAAGCCTCAATCATGTGCTCTTGAACCTGATTTTTAAACTGCTCTGTATCTTCTCGAGGCACTGAGACCGTGGGTAAGGAAATTCCTAAAACTTGCTGAGACAACTTATCCAATCTTTGCTCTATCAAATCCTCTATCGCAGTGTCATCAACAGATATTTTGACACTACCCTGCGATAACGAGCGATCGACTCTCAACTCCAGGCTAGTAAAATCTTCATAAAGTTCATCGCCAAAATGATCACGATCAGCTGGATGCAGGTATACTATAATTGGACCTTCACCTTGGTATTCAAGATCATCGAGTGCTCCCTTGGTCAGTCGCTCGATGGCGCTCGATGACAGAGTCAATTCTCCTCGTACCAACTGTTGTGCAAGGTGCAGTGAAAGCTTTTTCATTGGCTGATAAAATGCCGTCATATCCTGTTGCGCTGCCCGAANAGAGGTTATCAATGCATCCAATTGCTCTTTAGATTTCTTATATTCCTGCTCTGCGACATTACGGCCCTTCGAGTATCCCTCGTCGTAAGCCTCTCGCTTAGCTTGATCAAGAGCCTCAGCTGCAAACGACTCAGCGGCCTCTTCCTCCTCTCTGCTGGAGTCATCGCACTCTTCGGGNTTTTGATTATCAGGCTCAGAAAGAAGCTCTTCTGTTTCTTGATGCAAATCCGGCGAAATGTCGTCGTTATCGACTTCTTCCAAAGTGTCTNTAAGCTCTTCGCCCGTCAGNTCACCAACGTCCACTACCGTCGGGCTCCACTGTGTGAATGCGCTCACGGTACTTGGGGCCTGGCCAATGTCACTCCAACCGGCAGCGGCAAACTCCTTAGCTTTTCGATCGGCCGTAAGGAGGTCATTAAGTCTCCAACTGACCGATGACTCTCTAGACAAAGTCATCCCCTCTACCGGCCAGGACAAGGTCACCAGAGTCAGACAGCTTTCTAGCAGTCCGCATTATATCTTTCTGCGCNATCTCCACATCGGTAATTCTGATAGGGCCTTTAGCCTCCATGTCATCAAGGAACATAACCTTAGCTCGCTGAGACATGTTGCCAAGAAACTTTTCTTTGGTTTCCTCATCCGCTCCTTTGAGCGCAGTCATCAACTGATCATTCTCAATATTACGCATAAGAACCTGAATCGCTCGATTATCAACCGCGGCAAGGTTATCAAAAGTAAACATGTTATCTTGTATGGCCAACGCTAATCCTTCATCCAAATTACTTACGCCCTCCATTATGGCATTTTCCATATCAACCTTAACAAAGTTCATAATCTTCGCTGCTGTCGGAACCCCGCCCATACTTGAAGATTTCGCAGATGAGCTAGTGCTGAATTGTTCTTTCATGATCCCCTCAAGCTCTTCCATGGCGGAGGGTTGTACTGTCTCCAGGCTAGCGACTCGCTGCATCACCTCTGCACGATTCTCGGCCGGGAGGAATCCAAGAACGTCCGCCGCTACATCGAACTCAAGCACTGATAGGATAATTGCGACTACTTGGGGGTGCTCCTCACGAATCATCTCTCCAATTGAACGTGCATCCATCCAACGAAGAATCTCCAGCCCCTTGCTCGAAGCNCCAGGTAAAATCCTACCCAAAACGGTAGCCGCTTTATCATCACCTAATGCCCGCTTCAAGACATTCTCAACATAATCATTGTTGCCCAACCCAAGGTTGGTCTGTGCCTTGATCGTGACAACGAAATCGTCAAGAACGTAGTTAACGGTCTCTTGTGAAAGATCAGCAACGCTTACCATTGCTGCGCCTAGGGCTTGGACTTCCCTAGGATTGAGAAATCGTATTATGTCCGCTGCTTGCTGTTCCCCCAACAGCAGTGTTATCACGGCAGCACGTTCGGTATTNGTCAGGATTTCAAGTTCATCCTTAACTTTCTGGGACATCCCACCTTCTGCGTTATCTTCTGCGACCGCTGCATCAGCCATCTTTTAAATCTCCCACAATTTGTTATCCTACCTTGATCATTTTGCGAATCACATTAGCCACGCGACCGGCATCTTCTGCTACGAGGTAGCGTACAAGAGCAACTTTATCATCATAACTGTTTGCAGTATCTAACATATCTGCAGAAATTGTCGACTTCTTAGGCTTAAGCTTTGCTTTAATATCGTCGAGAGACTCTGGCTCCTCCTCCTGAATCATCGCCAGCTCCTCTTCCGTCAACTCACCATCCTGTCGCCTAACCGCCTTAGTCTCTTCAACGGTCTCCACTTGAGGCAGATACGATTTGAGTACCGGACGAACAACTACGAAGAGCAGAATGATGAACGTTAATGCAGCCCCCATACTTCTGGCAGTACTCATCACCTGAGCATTTTCATACCATTTGACCAAGTTTTCCATGGGAACTGGCTTNTCAAACGCAGCTGCAACAACCGTTACGACATCACCTCTTGCCTGATCAAATCCAACTACGCCTTTTACCAAATTAGTGAACCGCTCAAGTTCTGCGTCTGTGTAGGGATCAATTACTGTGCCAACAGACTCAGTAGCTGTTTCTTGAGCAGGNGGAGCCTCTTCCCCCTCCGCTACCACTGGAGCAGGCGCGGGAGGCGCCTCTACCTCTCTCTCGTTTATAATCACTGCAACNGATATCCTTTTAATCATACCGCCACGCATTTTGACATGACGAACAGCTCTGTCGAGTTCATAATTACGGGTCTGCCGCGTGCTACTAGAGCCATCCGTGCCAATAGGATCGTCTCNAAGCTGCCCGTCGACAACACCAGTCGCTAACCCAGGATTTGTATTATTCATTGAGCCGGGAATTCCAAGAGCAGCCATGGTAGAATTGTTTTCTTGGGTGAGAATCTCGGAGCGAGCTTTGGGTCCGTTACGATTATTATCGAACTCTTCATAGGTAGCTTCTGTCTCTGTGAAGTCCATCGTGACATCAACCTCGGAGCGAACGTTATCCTCACCCACAACCGACGATAGAAGAGCGTCAATCCTACTACGATATGTCTCTTCTATACTATTTTTGTGCTCCATTTGAGAAGAATTTAACTGCATAGAGGCGAAGCGCTTCGCATCAGTCAAAAGTTTCCCCCTTTTGTCCACCACCACCACATCGTCAGCGGANAGATATGGGACACTTGAAGATACCATGTGAATGATGGCTTCGACTTGAGAGTTTGAGATGATCCGACCCGGAAACGGAGTCACAACCACAGACGCTTTAGCTGGCGTTCGGTTGCGCACAAACACACTTTGTTTTGGAGCTGCCAAGTGAACTCTGGCTGCTTGGATTGTCGAAATCTGAGCTACACTTTTTGCGAGCTCTTGCTCCATCGCTGAGACATAACGAACCTGCTCCATAAATTGGCTCGTGGTCATCGACGTATCTTCACTTAAAGATCCCATTCCGCCAGCTGCTCCCTCTTGCGGGAGACCGCGCGAGGCAAGAAAAATTCTTGCTTCGTGATACCGCTCATCGCGAACAATTAGATCTCCAGTTTGATCGTCAATTCGAACGTAAAATTCCGCACTGGTAAGCGCATCAAATGCAGTCTGCCGGTCAGCTTCAGATAAACCTGGGTAAAGCGATCTAGTTGGTGGCTCTCTTGTGACCGAGTAAGCTATAAGAAATATTGCGATTGTCAACAAGGTAATAATGGCCGGCATTGCCTTCCGAACGGCCGGCTGAGCCAACACTTCGGCAATATTTGGTAAAGATATGCCATCTGTCGATACTACCGGAAGCATCTTGGCCTTGGGTGGCACCTGCTGTGCTGCTACTACACTACCCCCTGCATCAGGTGTGTCAGCAACCAAATCAGTACCGGGTTCTGCTGCAGCCGCCATATTTCAACTCTCTTAATAAATATTAGACCGGCATATGAAGGATATCTTCATATGCCTTTAGAACTTTATTTCGAATTTGTAAGGTAGCCTCAAACGCAAGAGAAGATTTTTGCATTCCAATAACCACATCAGTCAGAGGAACATCCTCCCCGTGCTCATAAGCTGACCTGAGCATCTTAGAGTTCATTGCAGCTCCATTTACAGCCTGCACGGCTCCTTTAACGGCCTCTGGAAAACTTAGTCGGTTAGGGTCTGGCTTAGTACCCAGCCCGATATTCGCCGCACTTGAACTTGGCTTATATCCGGCTTCGATTTCCGCCTGGTAACTACGTATCTGGCCGAGAACTGCCTCAATATTTCCGATGTTAGTTGGATTCATTGCACAGATATCCTTATCGAGCATACGCCCGTGTGACATTAATACCTTGCTCGCGAAGCTTTTGAAGCTTGTGACGAAGTGTACGTGGACTTATACCCAACTTTTCTGCAGCCTCGTCTCTACTCCTTGAGGACTGAAGAGCTTCGGTGATAGCCTGACGCTCGCTCTGTTGAACTGCATGATCTAAAACCGAACGAACATTTGAACCTTTCATCGCTTTTTCATTTGCCAAAATAGATCCGCGTTGCGTCACACCAGCAACTTTAGGGCGAGTAATACCATGGTTTGGACTACCCTGTGTCCAGTTAAGTGAACGGTCACTCTGAGGGACATACTCCGATGCAGGCTCTGAAAACTCGTCGTTAATATGTAGGTCATCAAATAAAAGATGTTCCAGCTCTATTGACCTCTGATTCGACAGTACCATCGCACGAACCATGACGTTCTGCAGTTCCCTCACGTTTCCTGGCCAAGGATATGAAACCAGTCGATGTTGAGCTGCTGGGCTAATAGTAATGGGGTGTCCAGTCATATTTTGTTGCGACACGAACTGCTCAGCGAGAGGAAGAATGTCCAAAGGCCTCTCACTTAATGGGGGCAATGACAGCTTAAACGCACTGAGTCTAAAATATAAATCTTCGCGAAATCGATGCTCTGCAATAGCTTGTTTTAAGTTTCTATTTGTTGCCGCAATTATCCGAATATCAAGCTCAATTGATTTTTGGCCACCAAGCCTCACCACAGACCGTTCTTGTAGAATTCTTAAAAGTTTTGCCTGCATGCCGTAGGACATTTCTCCAATCTCATCCAAAAATATAGTCCCACCTTGAGCTTGTTCAAACAGACCCTGTTGTACTTTGTTAGCGCCGGTAAAAGAACCTTTCTCGTGACCAAACAACATGTCCTCAATAAGATTCTCCGGCATTGCAGCACAGTTGAATGCCACAAAAGGTCGATCATATCTAGGCGAAGCGTCATGTAAGATTCGTGATAGCACCTCTTTTCCAGCTCCAGTGGGGCCCGTTAACAGCACTGTCACATCTACTCTTGCAACGCGTTCAGCTAAAGCTAACAAGTTTCGGCTTACCGGATCCGCAAATACGTAGGCACTGGTGTCCGTCTTTGGCTCAGACACGTTGGTATCAACTATATGACGCCATTCGGCGGGAGCAAGTTGTTCAGACGGAACTGCAGTTAGCGCTCCCTGGCGCACAGCTTCTATACCAAGTTCAAATAGATCTCGAGCAACTCGGGTGATGACCTGGGCTGGTGACCCTAATGCAACCAGCTTCATCTGAAGCTCTTTCAACGCAGTGGCGCATTTAGATAGCCTTACTACTACGATTTCAGCTGAAGTGAACGCGTCNTCCTCTATATCCAACGAGTCGCCTATCCGCAGGTCGAATCCCTTATCTAAAAAGGCTTGACGGACTTGATCGTTGAGCTTTTCCACTGGATCGATCCACAACATCGGGATACTATTGGTATTTGCCACTTTGATACCTTCTCTCTGCTTGTTTTAATTTAAATTGCCGCTTCCTCAACTGTAAAGCAATATATATGCCAGATTAAAAAATTGTTTAGTTACATGATGTTATAGGGATAGTGGCAATAAACTGTCAGTTATCCGCCAACGGCAAGTTGAATTTCCGGGTACAAAAAGACAAAAACAGTCGGCAATCTGACAGGTAGTTGTATAGGTTAGCCGAAGAATACGAAAGTTTGNTTACGGTTTAATGCTGCAGAGGTCCATCGATCAAAATTTAAATTTANATATAAAAGTAATCAAGCACTTGATAGACCATATTTGTTAATTTTTTCGATAAGTGTTGTTCGTTGGACATTCAAGAGCCTTGCGGTTTTAGAAACATTCCCCTCAGCCTTGTCGAGAGCTTGCTGTATCAGACTTCTCTCAATGTCTACCATGTGTTGTTTTAAAGGGAGCCCTTGTTCTGGAAAAGAATCCCAACTTTGCGCCATTGAAATTACGTTAATTGTCTCGTCAAAAACCTTCCCGTTATTACGTCCCTCCATTAGCTGACTGGATAATGCTGAAGTATCTGCCATCGCCAACGATGTATTTGCCTCTGATTGGTCTTCGAAATTAAAAGCGCTTTGACCACTTGAAACGTGGACTTCTGATGGAAGTTCACCTGGTTCGACATTTGCTAAGAGTCGAATTCCGGGGGGAAGCATACTCTCTGGAACATTCCTAAAATCGACAACTTGACCGGGGTAAAGCGCCGAGTAACGATTTACAAGATTGGAAAGTTCTCTGACATTTCCAGGCCAACTGTATCTCATGAACAAGTCAAGTGACGAAGATGCAAATGTTATAGGTTTATACCTCCGCTTAGCGTGCATTACTGCAAAATGCTCGATCAGTGGCAAAATATCCTCTTTTCGCTCTTGAAGTGCTTTTATCTCTATAGGCATAACATTGAGACGGTAGAAAAGGTCCTCACGAAATTCGCCTTTCTCTATCAGATTCTCAACGTTTTTATGTGTAGCAGCAATAACTCTGACATCAATCGCTAAACCCTGAGTGGTACCTACTGGGTCAATAATGCGTTCCTGTAATACTCGGAGCAACTTTACTTGCAGGTCCATGGACATATCTCCGATCTCGTCCAGAAATAATGTGCCACCACTTGCAAGTTCAAATCTTCCCTTGCGATCTGATATCGCACCGGTAAAGGCTCCCTTGCGATGCCCAAACAGTTCGCTCTCAAGCAACTCACGAGGAATTGCACCGCAATTTACGGGAATNAAAGGTTCAGCTGAACGCTCTGAGCAATCGTGAAGCGCGCGTGCCACGAGTTCTTTTCCCGTTCCACTTTCGCCCAATATTAAGGCGGTTGCATCACTAGGTCCAACTACTTTTATGAGTGCGCGGAGCTCATTGATATCTGCACTCCGCCCCACAATTGTCTTTAAATTCTGCACTAAATCGTCTCAACGAAATTCCGATGCCAAAGCTATCAACAGTGTTACCGATGAAAAAAACAGGGAAGCTGGCATAATGTAGTGCTCATAAAGCACTGTAACACTTTAATTAGGACTTATAAGTATATATTCTAATGAGAATAAGCACCGTCTTCAATATTTCAATTTATAATAACTTTTTTTAAAACTCCCAAAAATAGGCTAAAAATATTTGACAAATCATTCTTTGACCGGCAATCACTTACTAGGTACCCTAGAATGTCTTGCTTTCCTGTAAAAAAGAGGTTCGTTCCATGAATCGCGTAAAAGAAGCTTTTTTAGAAGTATTTATCGTTTTTGTTGTAGGAGGGCTNATCGGTGCAAGTTTGGCAGTTGTATCGAACCTCTTTGTCTCAAGCGTGCANTGGTTTGGTCAAAAACGNGAGAGCGCAGATTTTTTAACCGCCTCTTTCGGCGACCAAACTATTTCCTTCTCCAGTCTTCTATTTTTGTGGGCTGCTGCTGCTGCTGTTGTGATAATCAAAAAGTCGCTCGGCATTGCTAAGTGGGCAGGTCCCGCTGACTCTATGTACTCAGCACATCAACTTAACGTCCCTTTCAACATAAAGCAAGGGCTTGCGTCAACCTTGGCGGCATTCGCGTCGATCAGTGGAGGAGCATCAGTCGGCCAATATGGACCGATAGTACACTTTGGCGCAACTGTGGGTATCATTACATCTAAGCTTCAATTGCGAAAGCGGCTTGGTTTTAATCGTTTACCCCGAGAAATCTATTTGGCCTGCGGGGTGGCCGCTGCAATTTCTGCCGGTTTCAATGCGCCGATCGCAGGTATAATTTTTGCCCACGAAGCCATACTCCGTCACTTTTCTGTAAGAGCGATAGCTCCGATTACGGTATCCTCGATCGCAGCAAGCTCAGTGGGTGGTTATCTTTTTCCTCATACAGCAACATTCAAGATAGACGCTGCTGCACCTGCCCTGGCAGAAGTGGTGCCCTTCTTGGTCATTTTGTCGCCCATATTCGCAATTACCGCGATCGCTTTTATGGTGTCTATAAGATATTCCACCAAAATAGCTGCTTCTATATCTGTGAATCCAACTATTCTTCCTTTTATAGGCGCAACCGCTTGTGGTTTAGTTGGACTTTTTGTTCCTCAAGCACTTGGCTTAGGAGTAAGTAATATCAATGACATGATCGCTGGAGAATATATAGTTCCAATGCTAATCAGCGTATTAATAGCGAAAATTTTTATGACTTCAGCATGTATAGGTTTTGGCGTGTTTGGTGGGGTCTTTTCACCCGCTTTATTTATTGGTGTTGCCGCGGGAGCTCTGACAACAAAGCTACTTGTAGCACTTGGGTTTAATGATATCGCATCTGTAGTTACTGTAGCGGCCATGGCGGCAGTCAGCGCATCAGTAATCGGTGCTCCACTCAGCGCCGTGCTAATTGTGCTGGAACTTTCGCAATCTTATGAGTATGCCGTAGCTGCAATGATTGCAGTCATGGTCTGCAGTCTAATCACTCACCGATTGTTTGGGCATTCATTTTTTGACCGTCAATTATTGGACAGAGGAGTTGATTTAATAAAAGGTAGAGAGGCCATAGCATTAGAAAATCAAGTGTTGGAGCCTTATGCATCTCAAGATCATATTAGTGTTAGAAAAAGTGATACTGGTAATACCGCCCGCGAACACATGGAGCGTCGTGAACAAACTGAAGCCTATGTTGTTGATGAAGGGGGTATTCTTTTAGGTAAGCTAAATATCCATCAGGCTATCTCCTGCGGCGATGACACAGTTGATACCCATATGGATAAAAATCCTGCTCTACTTTATGCAGACGACTCACTAAAACAGGCAATGATCAAAGTAAGTGACTTTGTTGGTGAAAGTTTACCAGTGGTACATAAGAAAAGCACTCAAATGGCAGGTAGCATTGCAGAGGGCGAGTTATTTCAAGCAGTAATAGATGTTCAGAGCCAAGCCCGAACTATCGAAAGAGATTAGCATAGTCCTACAAATTAACATTACGCTGTTGAGAAGAGGTTTAGTGTTATTGTCGACTTGGAGGAAGAATGAAAATATTTTATTGGTGTCTATTTTTAGCATTGACTAGCTACTTTTCGACACCAACAGCATTAGGAGATTTTGATGCCGGTCTCAGTGCCTTGCAGCGGGCTCATTATGCAACGGCAATGCGCGCTTGGATTGGAATGGCAAACGAAGGCATAGCAGCCGCGCAGAATAATGTCGGTCACTTGTATGAGGAGGGCCTCGGGGTTTCGCAAGACTACAGTATTGCTATGCGCTGGTACAGGCTAGCCGCAGAGCAGGGTCTTTCTGAAGCTCAACATAACATAGGCATGCTTTATTATTCTGGCTATGGCGTTAAAAAAAATTATAAAGAAGCCTTTAAATATTTTAGGAAAGCTGCTGAACAAAACTTAGCAGATTCGCGATACATGCTTGGCCTCATGTATCACCAAGGCCAAGGCGTGCCTATGGATTATAAATTTGCAAAATATTGGTACCTTCTTTCGGCCAAGCAGGGGTATGCTAATTCCCAATTTATGTATGCTTTTATGCTACAAGCCGGAGAACTCGGAGACCCGGATCCCTTCAAAGCACTTATTTGGAGTACAGTGGCTGGGAAAAATGGAAAACTTGATAACGCAGATGTCGGCGATCAAGCCAAGTTACAACTTGAGGATGAAGAGATTGCAAAAGCCCTCCGATTAGCAGACATCTGCGTCGATAGTAATTATACAACTTGTCCTACCTCTTGAGAGATATGTCAGCCCAAGTTCTATAAATTTTATTCCACTATTTCCTAAAGAAATTCGAACTCTAGACGATATAACTATTACATTTGCAGTTGTAGTAAAAAACCGAGGAGTTCCACATAATGAAAAGACACGCCAAAGCACTGAATGCCTATCAAGATGTGAATGTGTCATCAGCGGTTCCTTATGCTGATGGTGTTCAGTTGATCCAAATGTTATTTGACGGACTGATTGATTCTTTGTCAGCCGCCGAGGGTCACCTGGTGCGCAAGTCGATAAAGGAGAAAAGTGATGCTCTTTACAGAGCGAGTAACATTATTATCGGATTGCAGGGTTCTTTAGACTTTGAGAAAGGCGCTGAACTAGCACGCAACCTCAGTGAATTATATGATTATTGTCTGAGGCGACTTATCAAGGCCAATTTGTACAATGACATCGAAGCTGTGCGCGAAGTTAAAGGGTTGATGGAAGAAATAAGCTCCGCTTGGACACTCTTACCATCACTCCTGAAAGACCAAAACGCAGCAATGGCATCATAGCACATGTCTGAAAGCTGAGATTCGATATGTTATTCGCATCAACAACCAACGCTCTGAAGTCANGACCTCAGAGCGTTTTTGATTTGAGGCTGTCTCAGAGCAAAGGTGGAGATAACGAATCAAACTTCGGGAAAGAAGTAGCCTGGCTATACGAATCGTTAAACACCGAAGAATCAACAGAAGAAAAAAGTTCCGTTCCACTCAAGTCAAGCACACCACAATCAAAAAAGGCCANACCCACCGACTGCCTTTTCTTCGATCAATTCATTTCTCTTCACCAGCCAACACTGAGCTTGAATGAGTCCGGTGCGCAGCAAATTGAACATCGAGTTCAAGTAAACACTTATCTAAATGAATTAGTTGAAAGCACATAATCGACAGAGCATTTCTAAGCCATCAATACCCAGCGACAAATGAGACAAAAAAGTTTTGTTGACCTTTTAGTNGTACCAAAAATGATTAGTGAAGCATTGAGCGGACGTTATAAAGTTCAAATCAGAAAGAGTTTGTCTGGTAAATTTATTTTGTTCNCAATNATGATTCTATTCATTAATGATATGCTCTCCATGACTTCCTCACGTATGGCTTGACAGTTCTGCTCCTGCATGGCATAAATTGCTCAAATAATTGGAATTTCTCAAGATAATCGGAGTCAAAATAACATGGCATTTACTCAGAGCAGGATATTTCAAATACTTGATAAAGGTGACAGTACTGACAAAACGAGTTTAGCTTGTGATTATTTCCTCTCAATATTGATATTCCTGAATTTACTCGCGGTATGCCTCGAGTCCATCTCGTCTTTGGGAGAAACGTACCAAAGACAATTCTTTTTGTTTGAAATGTTCTCGGTAATAGTCTTCGCTGTAGAGTATTTGTTGAGAATCTGGTCGATGGCTGCAGATGAGAAAAACCGCTACCCCGATGTGTCCCGCAGGAGAGCTAGTTACATCTTCAGTTTTCATGGAATAGTAGATCTAGCCGCTATACTACCGAGCATATTACCCTACTTTTTTCCGGGAACCGACTTAAGATGGTTGCGTGTCCTACGCTTGTTGAGATTACTCAAGATCTCTCATTATTCTACCGCGCTGGAGGACCTGTTTTCAGCAATTTACCAAGAGAGACAGTCGTTTGTAGCTGCCCTTTACCTAATGGCGATAGCGTTGTTCCTATCCAGCTCAATGATGTATCTAGCCGAGTATGAGGCGCAACCAGAGAACTTCCAATCGATCCCCCACACAATGTGGTGGTCCATGATTACTCTAACTACCGTTGGGTACGGTGACGTTTCGCCTGTAACTGGATTAGGCAAAATTGTTGGAGCATTTACTGCCCTAATGGGCGTTTGTGCCGTAGCGCTTTTAACCGGTATTGTAGCTTCCGCCTTTTCCAATCAAATGGCTAGGCGCGAAGCAATATTTGAAGCAGAAGTTAACGCAGCAATGGCAGACGGCGTCATAACCGAGGATGAAGCAGATCATATCGAAGATTTAAGGGGCCGATTTAAAATAACGGAACAACACGCAAAAGCTATCTTTGACAACATCGCTGAACAACAAGAATTTGACGAAATTATTGAAGAGAAAACGAGCAAAAAACCCGAAGAGTAAAAAGAAGCAACAGATTACTAATGACTTTTTGCAGTACATTGAGTCACTCTATCTTTTTTGAAAAAAGAGTGACCCTCATTGATAAATTACGAAATTTTAGTTTTGACTTACTGCGTACCAGACACCGCTTTTTTACTTCATAACACTATCTAAGGAAAAACTTAGCTATTACCCGCCGTCAATTATCACTTCAATTCTTCGGTTCTTTGCCCTCCCTTGTGGTGTGCTATTTGACCTAATTGGCTTAGTNTCTGCGAGACCAACGATTGTCACTCGACCTTCTGAGACAGAAGAGTTTTCTAGCAAATAATCAGCCACTGCGGCAGAACGAGCGGCAGACAAGTCCCAGTTAGATCGGAAACGCTCACTAAATGCCATGGGTACGTTATCCGTATGTCCCTCAATAGTAATTAACCCGCTAGATTGCGCTATCGAATCACCCACTTTCTTCAGTAGGGGTTTGAATCCTGGTTGTAAATCTGAATAACCACTACGGAACGAGCCCCTTTCAGCTAATCTCACAATTATCTTGTCTCCGTCTCGCTCNACGTCAGCCAAACCATTCGCGATTTCGCTCGAGAGATTCATTCGGATTCTTTCAAACTGATCATCTATCGCACGCCTTCTATTAGCATCTGACATTCCCGATAAATTAGCAGCTACGTCGTCAGGCGAGCCCTGTTCAACTTGAACGACAGACTCCACCTGTGCCTGAGCTGCAGCGATTTTTGCATAAACCTGCAAATCATCTTGAGAAACCTGCGCCCCTGACTTACTATTTTCGCTTTTGCCGTAATCTCCCGTCTTAGCTTGAGAGATAACTTTTACAACCAATCTTTTATCCTCGACTCTCACCTCCACCTTGCCGCGAGCAATCTCTTTCGCCATNGTCTCTTTTAATTTTTCGATATCCGAATTCGTATCAAAATCNGCGGTCTTAGTTGTTTCCTTTAATATGGGATCGATTGGCTGCTCTTCGTTTGTAGTCTGCTCTTGAATCACATTGAGTGTNGTATGGTTTACTTTNGCTCGTTTGTATTGTTTCGCAATAATACTTTTAGCCTTCGGTGGTTCAACAGTAGGAACAATCCGCTGCACCCCGAAGGCATTTTTCATTGAACCACTCACTTCTTTGTAACGGGGAACATTCATTTCCGCAAAAGATAGGAGAAGGACGAAAAATGCCATTAACAANGTTGCCATNTCGGCGAATGTTGCCATCCANGCTGGCGCTCCACTCTTACATGGNGAGCATTCGGGGGGTTTGGGGTGAACAACAACCTCCCTCTCAATTGGCTTACCCTCTTCATCTAGAACAGTTGGATAGCCCTGAGAGTCGAGTATCTGCTCCTCTTTTACNNCTGCAGGTTCCGTCTCTTCATCCGNGTTCAATTCTTGTTCTTGGTCAGCCATCAAANTCGTCCCAAATGTTATGTACCATCAACAATTACCTCAATTCGCCGATTTCGGGCNCGACCCACCGAGCTGTCATTTCGAGCAATGGGCTTGGTATCCGCAAAACCAGCTACGGTTATTCGCTCTTGATCAAAACCAGACTCATTTATGAAAAATTGAGCTACCGAGGCAGACCTTGCAGCGGACAGGTCCCAATTAGATTTGAAGCGCTCACTGAAGGCGACTGGAACATTGTCNGTATGTCCTTCAACGCGGATTTTGCCTCGAGANGCGGACAAAGACCTCCCAACGCGTCCCAGCAGCTGTTCAAACTCATCTTTTAAATTTGCACTGCCGGACACAAATGATCCCTGACTTGCCAATCGAACAGTNATTCTATTGTCAATTTTTTCGACTTCCACAAGACCCCTNTGAATATCTNTAGAAAGGTCGGCGCGTACCTTCTGGAATTGATCTTCGATGTCTTGATTCTGCTTATTGGTCTTACCACCAGGAGACTTCAACGAACTATTCTGGTCATCACGACCCTGAGATTTCTCGCCCGAGGCTAATTTCTGTCGGCGAACCTCGACCTCAGTGGAGAGCCTCGCTTGCGCTTCCACAACCTTCGCCGCAATGTCNAAGGTTTTCTGGCTAATCGGTCCGCCAGTCCCATCTTTGATGTCGACATCAGCGGCACCGCCGCTTTGCTCATCGCCTCTCAGCTCCACGACAACTTTGTTGTCCTCGACACGAACCATCACCTGACCACTGTCAATTTCTTCCTGCATTACTTTTTCGAGCGTTCGAAAGTCTTGACGAGTTTTAAAATCAGCCTCTTTCTCCTCAGTTTTTTTAACCACTTCTCTCATAGTGATGTCTTCTGAACGTTGCCTAACATCTCGAAAAACAGTTGGTTGAGCTACCGCAGGCGAAAAATCATCAACAACAATACTTCGAGCGGTCTCGATGGTAATTGTTGGCACAATTCGTTTAACGCCGAAGGACGCTTTCAATGATCCGGCAATCTGCTTATATTTCGGGACGCTCATCTCAGCAAAGGACAGTAACAAAACAAAAAAGGCCATAAGCAGAGTAGCCATATCAGCAAATGTTGCCATCCAAGCGGGGGCTCCACCTTTGCATTTTGGACAGTCTAACTTCTCTGGGCCATGATCAATCGGAATCTCCCACCAATTGAGCTCTGCTGCTTCAACCTCTTCTGCTGAATTATCCTTTTCTTCGGCCATCGCTATGACCTAATCTTATCCAGCAGCTGCTGCAAGTTTAGCCTGCGCCGCAGCATCGCAGAATGCAGCAAGTTTATCGCCCAAAACTCGGGGGTTACCACCCTCTGCCATGAACATTAGACCCTCTATTATCAATTCATTGTTCTGTTCTTCCGCCGCCGCCATGTTTGTAAGTTTCATGGTTAGAGGTAACATAATTACGTTTGCGAGTACCGCTCCATACATCGTTGTGAGAAGTGCAACCGCCATCGCTGGACCAATGGCCTTGGGATCTGACATATTGCCAAGCATTTGCACAAGCCCAATCAGAGTTCCTATCATCCCCATAGCCGGAGCAACCTCACCCCACGCAGCAAAAAAGTCCGCTCCGAGCATTTGTCTGATCTTTGTAGAATCTTTCTCTCTTTCCAGAGTAGATTTAATCACATCCTGCTCTGCTCCATCCACCAACATCCCGACTCCCTTCGCTAAAAACGCATTTGACAGCTCTTGACCCTCAAGAGCAATCATCCCGTCTTTTCGGGCTATAGTTGCCAGTTCAACCATAGTTTCTATTAGGTCTGGAGCTGAATCCATCTTGTACATGAAACATTTACCCGCAACACCGCCAGCGCTTAAAAATTCTCCCAGAGAGGATCTAGCCATCGTAACCATCGCGGATCCTGCAACTACGATCAAGAGTGAGGGGGTGTCGACAAAAGCACCCGGATCATCAATCGCCAAAAAGATTAAACCAAATGCTCCCGCAAGACCCACTATAGTAGCAATATCCATAAAATTTCCTCTCAAGGACTAAATTTAGTTAGTCGTTTAAACTAAAATTTCGTTGTTAAACCTAAAAAATACAGGCCAGTCTTTTGTCGAATATCTCTCTTTCACATTAATGCCTTCGCTGACCAATCATCAGTGTATCGTAAATCGGCAGAAATGATTAAAAATTTAATAAAAAGACCTATTACGATCGTTCTCAACAGGCCGCTTTTATAAAAATTTAGGTTAGTTACAGTCATTTCTGATATTATCATAGTAAGTGTTTGCATTAGATACAATAAAAGCTTTTCTCTTAGTTTCAAAGCTTGGGCACATAACTCGACTTAGAGCTTTCTTTTATTGCAAGGTAACATACACTTATTTACGATTACTTTTTTGTAACCGTGTATTGATTCACTGAAAAATTTTCAGGTTAGGTGCAATATGTTTAGGCTGCTTTTAAACAACTGTATGTCAATGCCCATAACTCTTGTAATGTTTGCTCTTGTTGGATGCGATCTTCATGAGCCAGAAATAAGGTGCGAAGACTTAATCAAGGCGTATGATAAGCAAGATTTTATAACCGATGACTTAGGAATGGCGGTGGATCCAAATACTGGAACCCGGTGGTTCAGGTGCTCGGGCGGGAAGCGTTTTGTAAACTACAGATGCCAAGGCGAAGCGCTACATTTATCGTGGGATGAAGCAACTGCCTATGCTAAAGAATTCTCAGAAAAATCCGGAGTTAAGTGGAGGCTGCCAACAAATAAAGAAATGAAGTCAATCATACAATCGGATTGTGTAGCGCCCGCAATCAACACTAATGTTTTTCTTGATGCTGAAGTCGCAAATCATTGGACTTCAAGCAGTAGCCTTCATCAAGATACTTTTCGATGTTCTTTAAACACCTATAATGGTCGTGTATCCTGCCGGCAAGCCAGAATCATTAACCAACCATTTATGCTCGTAAGAGAAAGATAAGTGCCAACAAAACGAAATATAAAAACCTAATTTTGATTAGGTTTTGGAAAAAAACTCAAGCAATGCTGTCCATGTGCTCGAATGACTTCTACACTGGGGAGTGCCTTTGATTTAAATCCCATAGCATTACAACCATAGGGCCTTCTTCTGTCGTGGGTAATTTTAAAGTGAATACAGGCCCAACAATTAGGGCCGTCTTTTGTTGGCGTTTTCACGACGCGGCTTCCAGAATTCTTGGTAGTACTTCCATATAACCATCGTTACAAATACTACAGTTATCAAAGATGCAAATCCATTTGTTAACGAAATACCTTTCAGTTTTGTGAACTCTGGTCTTGTCCACATGATTAAGATCATTGGAATGGCCACGAACATATAAGTCCTGATTAATTTGCATACGGCACAGGGTGGTCGGTTATTATTGTCCACTTTATGTTCTCCATATTCGTCGTGCTTAAAGATGTCCGTTTAAATTAAGCAATCCATAAACCAAAGCTAAATGCTTAATCCATGACTACTGCACTTGCTACTCTAGCTCTATATTGACCTGAGGTCCACTTACTCAATCCCAAAATTATATCTGTTTGTACGCGCACCGTTTGTTTTGGTACCAATTCAGTTTTTAGTTCAATTAAACGGTCTTGGCCTGAGTTGTTATCGGTTATCGAAATTTGAAGGTTCGTAACCATCAGTTTTACCGGCCCCATATTTGTGATATGAACTTGAAGTATACCGCTATCGGAACGAGAAAACGCTGTCTGAAGGAACTGTTCAGGTTTATGCTCCAAGAGGAGAGACTCAAGAGAAGCTCGAGCTTTATGTCGTAAGGTAGATGAGCTATTTACTGCGGCCCTGAGGTAAGTTTCTGCAATTTGATAATCCTTGGAGAGCAAAGCATTTTGTCCTAAATAATAATTAGAAAAAGCAGTGGGTAAGAGCTTGTGACTTAAACGAATATCCGAAANTCCAGCGGCAATTTTTCCCTGTTTATATCTAAATATACCACGTTCCAAAAAATTTAAGTAATAATTAGCATCTTTCGCAATTGCTGAGGAATAGTCTCGTTCCGCGTTGTCAGCCATATTTAATTGCTCCCATGCAGCTCCTTTTAACCGCCAAAATTCAGCTTCTCTCGGTTGAATCGCTATAGCTTTATTCAACAGTTTTATTGCGTTTTTTGGTAATTTTTTTGATAACGCACGACCCGCAGCTTGAGCGGCCTCATAAGCTAATTTATCTTTCCGTAAATTCCTCACAGCGTGTTCAAATCGGTTTTTATATCTGGCACCTGAAACCAGTCCTCTCGCTGTCATTTGGTTGGCTGAGACTCTTTTAAGCGATGGCGGATGACTAGAGAAGAGCGCATTAAACCAACTCTCCTCAGTTTCCGCCTTACCCGCCANAGCTAAAAATGTCTGCTGCAACTCCACTGCTGCAACAGGCTCATAACCAGCGCGCGCCATGTAGCGCATCCCATGAAGATCCGCCTCTAATTCATCTGATCTCCTATACCTAGCCATCCACGNAGTGGCTCCCAGAGAAACTTCTAAATCGGCATAACTTTTGTAAGTACTTCCCTCAGCCTGAGCACTTAAGAAGCTGCNCCCAAGCTGCATCATGGAACCGCGTGTGATCTGAATCGCGCTATGTCTAGCAGCGGTATGAACCATTTCATGGGCTAACACCGCCGCTAATTGGGCCTCATCACGTAAAAAAAGAAGTAACCCACGATTTATTGCTATTTTACCTCCTGGCAATGCCCACGCATTCGGCACAGAATTGTTTAAAACTNTAAATTCATAGGGTAACTGACGATTATCCGCCACCGCCGCTAATTTGAGTCCTACATCACTCACATACCGTTGTAATTCCATATCCACATAATAATCGCCCCCCTGCGCCTGCCTCGCAGGGGCGAAATTCTTTTCCCCGATAGAGACCTCTTCACCAACTGAAAGAAGAGTAAAATCACGTTGTCCGGTTACTGGATTAACAGAACACGAAACAATGAGCATTNCAATCAAACAGATCAACAANAATCGACTCATATTTTTGCTCCAAACTAAACTCCTTTATAAACATTGTATCTGTTCCTTGATTTGTTTCTTTACTCCCTTCAAAATATCTTTTGTCAATTTTTTAGTGGAAATTCATAATGCTTTTGCTCTTATCGCCCGCAAAGAAGCTAAATTACAGCGATCCGGTTACGGATGTATCCCACTCTCAGCCTCAACTACTCCCAGAGACCCAAATNCTAATANATCGATTGAAAACTCTGTCNCCNGAGGAAATATCAAGCCTTATGGGCCTNAGTGANCAANTAGGTTTTCTTAATTANCANCGGTTNCAAGATTGGCNTATACCTTTNAATCAAGANAATGCTCGACANGCTATTTTTGCGTTTAAGGGTGACGTGTACCAAGGTTTGTCCGCTGAAACTTTTAACAAAAAAGACTTAGTTTGGGCACAAGACCACATACGAATTATCTCTGGGCTTTATGGCCTTCTTCGTCCACTTGATCTGATACAACCTTATCGCCTCGAAATGGGGACCAAGTTCGNAAACNTGAGAGGGAAAGACCTTTATAANTTTTGGGGAAGCACAATAACTGATGCCTGTAACAAACAAATAAAAGCTCTTGGTGAAAAAAAATTANCCCCCTTTTTGATAAATTTGGCGTCTAATGAGTACTTCAAAGCAATAACACCCAAAAATCTANAAACATCCGTCATAACACCGATTTTTAAGGAAAAACGGGGAAAGGAGTACCGTGTTATAAGTTTTTTTGCAAAACGCGCTCGTGGCCAAATTGCTGCTTTCGCGACTAAAAACAAACTGTCAAACATAAATGATCTTAAGGAGTTCAGAGATGATGATTATCGTTTCAACTCTGAACTNAGCTCTGCCGATAAATGGGTTTTTACTCGCGGTTAACTTGTNGTGATGAGTTTACCTACCTCTGTNTCATGCCAAAATAATCGCGACCCTATCATAAAAGAATTAGCGAGAATCTTTATAAAAACATCAAAAGTTTTAGAGATCGGTAGTGGTACAGGTCAACATGCTGTGTGGTTTGCACCGCGACTGCCGTGGCTAGATTGGCAACCTAGTGATCTTGAGAATCAGCAAGACGATATAAACAGATGGTTGCGTAGTTACCCTGCACCAAATCTTCGTAAGCCCATCGTATTGGATGTGGGCAGCGTATGGCCAAAAACTTGTTATGATGCAATCTTCAGTGCCAACACAAGTCATATTCTATCTTGGGAAAATGTTGAANATATGATCACNGGAGCCGCTTCAATNCTGCCAAAAAATGGTATNTTTTGCCTCTATGGACCNTTTAAAATTCGTGGCATTGATCTGGCTCCAAGCAACGTAGCATTTGATAAAAAATTAAAATTTTCTTCTCCAAAAAGAGGGTTACGTCACGTTGAGATGATTGATAAAATAGCTAACAGGTCAGGTTTACAAATGACCGAAAACGTGAGTATGCCCCAGAATAATCGAATACTGTCTTGGAGCAAATTTGTGTAAAGTAACTCTCATCAATCGATGAACCAATAGTCCAGCGCTAAAGACANAAAGATACACATTCCCACCCAATGATTGTTCTTAAATGAGTTAAAACAGTCTATTTTTTCGCGGCTTTTCGCACGCCACAACTGCCTCAGGAAGAACATCCCTGAGATTGTGATGCCCGTGTCGAAGACCCAACCACGATTTACTTGGTGCCCGCAGTAAGCTAATAAAATTAAAGAGCACACCTGACAAAACGCAATGTATCGGAGCTCATTTTCTGCCCAAAATATCGCAGTAGACCCAATTCCCAACGTAATATCTTCCTCTCGATCAACCATAGCGTAAAAGGTATCAAAAGCGATGGTCCAAAATACAACCGACAAGTAAAGCGCAAACGCAACAAATGAAACATCCTGGCCTACTGCGGAGAAGCTCATNGGCACTACCCAACCCCATGTTAACCCTAAAATTAGTTGTGGAATATTACTCCAGCGCTTGGCAAATGGATACGTGATGATCAGCACCGCCGCCACCATAGATAGGATAACAGTGNTAAAGTTAGTCTGCATCACTAAAAAAAAAGCCACCAGAAATAACAAAACGAAAGCCCGAAGGGCGGAATTGGGATTTATCTCGCCGGTAACAATAGGTCTATTATTCGTTCGCGAAACTTGTCCATCTATTTTTCGATCAGCGTAGTCATTTATGACGCAACCGGCAGCACGTGTCACAATAACCCCTGCACAAAATATTACCAGAATATCAAGCTCAGGAAAGCCATCAGAGGCCAACCAAAGAGCCCAAAGTGTGGGCCATAAAAGCAAGTATGTTCCGATCGGTCGATCTAAGCGAAACAGGCGTATCCAAGGATTGGTGATCAANTTTGCTAAAATTGGCAATCTATTTCCGTTATTTAGTTATTTGTGACTTAATTACCTCAAAATTCGGCAAAAATACCTCGGTCACTAATATTGACGAATTTCTGATATTAAGAGTCGATCTGCGTCCCCATANGGAAATTCCTTCAGGTAGTTGCCCTTTCGAATAGAGGCAATTTGAACTCAATCGGGCAAGTTCAACATTCGTACGGACTGCGCAGTGATTACCGAACAACCAATCACCAAGAGGACGATCATCCAACTGTTGAATCTCTCTCCAAATACCATGTCTGTAATGTCTNGGACATACCGTTCGGGCAAAAACTATTGGAAGGTGCGCATAACACAACAACACTTCTCTTACAAAGGATGCTCCGTAAACTGAATTTCTAAACGCTTTTCGCTCTGACAACAGCGGACGTTCATATTTTTGTGATAAGAGTTTTATTGAGATATCTGTATTACACAGTGATCTCAATTGCTTTGTTAACGAGCCACTGGAGAATAGCCAAAACCGCCATTCTTTCGAAATAAAAAAATTGTCTTCGCTAGTAATAGCATTCCAATACTCGGCGCTCAGTTTAAGAAAACGTACACCTTGCAACGACGCTGGTTGATCACTCATACGCGGACGGGGACCCTTTGGGACCATGTCGGAACCTTTCATATTCCCAAAGGTATTGGCTAGGATCAAGCAATACTATTTTTTCGACACCGAGGTTCAAAGCTTTTAGGCTGTTCTCCTGCTTTGAACTAAAAATATCCTCATCTGGCCGATTAAAATAAAGTTTCCAACCTCCAGAAACCCTCAAAGCAGCACAAAAAAGTATATTTACTTTTCCCCGCTGTATCAGCCTATGAATTAAAGTCATTGTGAATGCTGGACAACCGAAAAAAGTACTAAATTTACCGCTACCAATGGGCGGTTGTTGATCTGGCAAGATACCTGCTGCCTCTCCTTTTTTGAGGGCCTTAAGTAGCTCGGCAATTCCTTTCGGAGATGTCGGCACCAGTGTCGCTCCAGAGCTTTGGCGACATGTTCTAATCCATTTTTCAAGCGCAACAAGTTTTGGTGGCTCATAGAGCGAAGTAATCTTTGTCTGATGAGCTAACCACAGTCCAATTACCTCCCAGTTACCCATATGCGGAACAACAAAAATCGTCCCTCTGTCATTTTTCGTTGCTTGTTTGAAATTGTCCAGCCCATACACTTCAGTCGTTCGCTTTTTTAACCACAATGGCGAACACCGCCAAAGTCTCGGTGTTTCGAAAATTGTTTGGGCCATATGTTCCATTCGCTCTTGACAAAGTTTTTCACGAATAGTTTCCGCTACGGAGGGAAAACAGAGCTTTAGATTTGTTCTAGCTACTTGACAAGATCGTCCATTTAGACGATAACCAATGGAACCCACTAATTTTCCAAGACAACGTGATATTGATAAAGGTAGCCACTCTAGGCATCTCAATAAACACAATACCAAGTACCCTTTCATGTCCTTGCCTTAAATTATCTCATCCAGCTATTGCAGTTTCTGGAATAACTCATTTTTTAAAAAATCACGCAGCTTCTTCCCGATTTCGGGATGCTCCAAGCCCAATTCTATATTGGCCCTTAACAATCCGATTTTACTGCCGCAATCATATCTAGTACCCTGAAATTCATAAGCTAAAACTTGCTCCTGCATCAATAACATTTGAATGGCGTCGGTCAACTGATACTCACCCCCAGCGCCAGGTTTTAGGGCGCGTAAGTGGTCAAAAATTTGGGGGGAAAATATATAACGACCGGTCACGCCCATATCCGATGGAGCATCCTCAACTTTTGGTTTTTCCACAATACCATCTAACGAATAAAGATGGGCTCCCTGTTTAGTACCACTGATAACACCATAGGCTGAAATTCCAGCGCCCGATACCTTTTGAACCGCAACTACTGAGCTACCATAAAAACCATGTTGTTCAGCCATTTGTTTTAGAGCGGGTGTCTCACCGTGAATTAAATCATCGGCCAACAATACCGCAAAAGCCTCATCCCCTATCAAATGAGCAGCAGTAAGGACTGCATGGCCNAGACCTAAAGCCTCAGTTTGTCGGATGTAGGTACAACTAACACCTTTAGGAACAACTTCTTGCGCAATTTTAAGCAATTCTTTTTTTCCGCTTTTTTCAAGCTGATGCTCTAACTCATAGGCTTTGTCAAAATGATCTGCAATTGCCCGTTTTGCCCGACCCGTNACGAAAATCATCTCAGTTATTCCGGCGGATACCGCNTCTTCCACTGCATACTGTATAAGGGGTTTATCAACAACTGGCATCATCTCTTTGGGACTCGCCTTGGTAGCAGGTAAAAATCTAGAGCCCAAACCGGCGACAGGAAAAATTGCCTTTCTGAGGACCTTATATTTCTTAAAACTCATCATGTTTCATGAAACTCCTTTTAAAAATTCGATATCGACCAAAAAAATGTTTCCCTTTCCCCATATCATAGCCCAAACAAAATCTTAAGTTTAAAAATCGGCATTTGATCATCTTATTACCTATCATTCTAGTTATTCCTCCTTATAATTGAAGAATAATTAACACACCAAGAAGTATGCTTAATGACTTACATGAAATTTAACGCCGAGGCACCAACTTTCCAGAATCTGATTTCTAAATTACAACAATTTTGGTCTGCGGANGGTTGTGTCATTATGCAACCACTTGACATGGAAGTTGGGGCAGGCACCTTCCATCCGGCAACATTCTTACGCTCCATAGGTCCGGAAACTTGGTTCAGCGCATATGTCCAACCATGTAGACGGCCCGCAGACGGTCGATATGGTGAAAATCCCAATCGCTTGCAACAATACTATCAATTTCAGGTAGTAATGAAACCCTCGCCCGAAGATTTCCAAGAGCTTTTCCTCCGATCCCTCGACATAATAGGAATTGACTCCAGCATTCACGATATCCGATTCGTAGAAGACAACTGGGAATCCCCAACGCTCGGTGCTTCAGGACTTGGATGGGAGGTCTGGCTAAATGGAATGGAAATAACCCAATTNACCTACTTCCAGCAATCAGGAGGCCTTGACTGTTTTCCCGTGACTGGTGAAATCACTTACGGTCTTGAACGATTGGCAATGTATATACAAGGTGTGGAATCTGTTTATGATTTGGTTTGGACTGAAGGGGCACTCGGCCCCATTACATATGGAGATGTTTTCAAGCAAAATGAATTTGAAATGTCCAAATATAACTTTCTTCATGCCAACACAGAATTTTTGGCCCTCCACTTTGAAGAGTGCGAGAGCAAGAGCATTCAACTTATCTCCGAAAACCTTCCTCTTGCAGCTTATGAAAAAGTAATGCAGGCCTCTCATCTCTTTAATTTGCTGGATGCTCGCAAAGCCATTTCAGTGACAGAGCGACAACGTTATATTCTCAGGGTACGAAGTCTTGCAAGAGCTGTTGCACAAGGCTACCTAAAATCGAGAGCAGAATTAGGTTTCCCCCTTGCCGACCCAAAATTTAACACAAATACACTGCTTCATCCGGCTGGAACGAGTTAGATGTATGACGACCTACTGATTGAAATTGGAGTAGAAGAACTGCCTCCGAAAAATATAGAAAAGCTTTCACTTGCTTTTTCAACGGGAGTGGAGACTGCATTCAAGAAAAATAACATAGATTTCTGTTCTATAGAGCCATTTGCAACACCCCGAAGACTCGCTGTAATTGTAAAATCACTTGCCCCCAAAGCTCCTGATCGAGAAATCACCATTTGGGGACCTCCAAAGCATGTAGCATTCGATAGCACCTCCAGCCCAACTCAAGCTGCCAAAGCTTTTGCTAAAAAAAATAATCTNGAGATTAATAACCTCAGAGAATTAATCCAAAACGACGGTAATCAAGATAAATTATGTTTGCGTGAACTTCGGTCGGGAATTTCCATTCTGGATTTGCTTAAAAATTGCATTAACCAAATACTTTTAGAACTGCCTGCAGAAAAACGTATGAGGTGGGGATATGTGCGCGAAGAGTTCGTTAGACCAGTGCGATGGGCGGTAGTTTTATATGGCGCTAAGCCGCTTAATTTAAAAATATTCGATATAATATCGAACAATATCACAAGGGGTCACAGGTTTCTTTCTTCCGACAAAATTGTAATTTCTTCTGTTACAAATTATGAGGATGAACTTTTAAACGCTTTTGTGGTGGCCAAAATAGCACGACGACGGCAGATTATAAAAGATGGCGCGGACAAATTGGCCTCAGAAATAGGGGGTAAAGCTGTTCTTTCTAATCAACTTCTTGATGAAGTATCGGGTTTAAATGAATGGCCAATTCCGCTTATCGGGTCTTTTGATGAAGAATTTCTCAAAATACCGCATGAAATTCTGATCTCGGTTATGCAACAGCATCAAAAATATTTTCATGTAATAAGTCCCGATGGGCATTTAATGCCTTATTTTATTACGGTATCAAACTTGATAAGCAAAGATCCAAGGCAAGTGTCACAGGGAAATGAGCGGGTAATAAAATCACGATTAGCAGATGCTAAATTCTTTTATGAAAATGATCTAAACCAAACATTGCAGGGATGGCGAGAAAATCTTTCAAGTATNATATTTCAATCTGAGGTNGGTTCACTGTTACAAAAAACAGAGAGAGTAGCTTCTCTTTGNAAAGCGTTATCNATTTANACCGGNGCGAACCCTCTGCTAGCGCACCGCGCCGGACAATTATCTAAGTCAGATCTCATGAGTGATGTTGTGAGAGAGTTTGACGAATTACAAGGAGTGATGGGATATTACTATGCCCTAAACAATCAAGAGGACCCTTNAATCGCCCAAGCTTTATCTGCCTATTACTTACCTAGGTTTTCTGGAGATAAAATTCCCTCTTGTCCCATTGCAATCACGCTAGCAATAGCCGATAGATTAGACACTTTAGTTGCAATATTTGGGGTAGGCCTTCACCCGACCGGCTCTAAAGATCCTTTTGCCCTTCGTCGAGCAAGCCTGGGACTTATCAGAATAATTATTGAGGGCGGAATAGATGTAGATATCGAAAAAAGTATCGAACTTACTGCAAACGAACTTACTTTTTCGGGAAAAACCATATCAAGAACTGTTAAGAAGTTAGTGCTTACTTACATATTAGATCGCCTAAATTCATATTACAAAGAAAAAGGTTTCAAGCCAGAAAGTTATAAATCCGTGTTAGCGTTGAAACTAAGTAACTTATATGATGTTGATTTAAGAATAAAAGCTATCGAAGAATTTGGACAGAAATCAGAGTCTATAAAATTAATTTCCGCAAATAAACGCGTCAGAAATATTTTAAACAAAAGTATACCTCTCGGATATAATATAAATGTAACCCATTTTGTTAACGACAAAGAAGATTTACTTTTTCAAGCTATACAAAAAATCAAGCCAGAGATTAATCAGAAGATCAAACTACGTTCCTACCGCGATGCTCTTGAAATACTACTTGGTTTATATCTGCCATTAAATGATTTCTTCGAAAACGTTATGGTTAATGCTGATGACGAGTCAGTAAGGAACAATCGTTTAGCTCTTATGACAGAGCTTCAAGAGCTATTTCTAAAAGTGGCTGACATCTCCCACATGACTCCTTAACTTAAGTCGGATAGATCGCTCCGAGAACACTTATTTAATGCCCCGCCCGAAAGACAAATTACAACCCACAATCAAATGCACTGTTGTCACAGAGCAAACCAATCACACACCATATTTGTCTGCAAACTTCAGATGTCTAAATTCACAACCGCCAAAGCATTATTGTCTATGAAATCTCGCCTTGGCTCTACTTGATCGCCCATTAAAGTGGTAAACATCTGATCAGCAGCAATTGCATCATCTATCGTGACTCTCAGCATTGTACGATTTTGCGGGTCCATCGTAGTCTCCCAAAGCTGAGATGGATTCATTTCTCCCAATCCTTTATAGCGTTGAGTGTTTAATCCTCTACGCGCCTCACTCATTAACCATAAGATCACTTCATCAAAAGCTTTAACTTGCTTTGTGCGCTCGCCACGCTGAACATAACCACCTTGTTCTATGAGTCCGTTTAGTGTGGTTCCCAGAGAAACAATAGCCTCATACTCCTTAGACTCTAAAAAATCGCGCGACAGCACAACTATCTGTGGAGCACCGTGCGTTATTATTTCGATTATAGGAAGGAATATGTTTAGCTCTTTGTCTTTTTCGAAAGTCACTGTGAAGCGACGCGTTCCGTCTTCGATTTCATTAAAGTAATGAGAGAGTCCTTTGCACCATCCAAGTATTTTAGATTTGTCAGCATACAGTGATTCATCAAACCGAGCAGCCTTTAGCAAAGCCTCGAGCACACATATCGGATAGTTTAAAGAAAGTCGCTGAAAGAGCTCTTCAACATTACGGACACTAATTACAAGTTTTTCTAGCGCTACACCCTGAATTGGTGGCGCATTAGCATTCACATATAAACTCGCTTTTTCGAGGGCTCTTTGAGTCAAATAGTGAGTGAGCGCAGAATCATCTTTAACATATTGCTCTGAGGCACCTTTACTAACCTTATACAAGGGTGGCTGTGCTATATAAATATGGCCATGTTCAACCAGTTTGCGCATCTGTCGGAAAAAAAAAGTGAGCAACAATGTTCTTATGTGAGAACCGTCAACATCTGCGTCTGTCATTATAACAATTGTGTGATACCTCAACTTCTCTATATTAAATTCGGAAGCACCGATGCCACAGCCAAGAGCGGTTATCAAAGTGCCCACTTCGGCACTGGATAGCATCTTATCAAAACGTGCTTTTTCAACATTGAGTATTTTACCTTTGAGGGGTAATATCGCCTGTCTGCGTCTGTCTCTGCCTTGCTTTGCAGATCCGCCAGCGGAGTCACCCTCAACTAAAAAAAGTTCGGACAAAATAGGATCTTTCTCCTGACAATCTGCAAGTTTTCCGGGCAATCCGGCAATATCTAGAGCGCCTTTCCGGCGTGTCATTTCTCTTGCCCTCTTAGCCGCTTCGCGGGCTCGAGCCGCATCTATCATTTTATTTACGATTGCTTTTGCTTGTTGCGGAAATTCCAGAAGGTAGTCGCCGAATTTATCTCCGACTATTTGCTCAACCGCTGTTTTAACCTCAGAACTCACTAACTTATCCTTCGTCTGAGATGAAAACTTAGGATCTGGCACCTTGACGGAAATTATTGCTGTCAACCCCTCCCTTGCGTCGTCGCCAGTAGTATTCACTTTGCTTTTGCTACTAATGCCCTCTTTATCGGTATATGTGTTGAGTGCACGCGTCAGTGCAGTTCTAAATCCAGCTAGATGGGTACCACCATCTTTTTGGGGGATATTATTCGTGTAACACAAAAGATTTTCCTGAAATCCATCATTCCACTGCAACGCTACCTCTACAGCAATACCATCGTCACGTTGAGAGCAAAAATGTAAAACTTTGTTAACGCTGGTTTTATTCAAATTCAAAAATTCAACGAATGCCATCAAACCGCCAGCATATGCATACCGTTCCTCCCTTTTAAATCGCTCGTCAAGCAACGTTATCCTAACACCAGAATTTAAAAATGATAATTCACGTAAACGCTGCGCTAGTATATCGAAATGAAATTTTATATTAGTAAACGTCTCTCTAGAGGGCTTAAAATGAATTTCAGTCCCTGTGGAATCTGTGTCTCCGACTCTCTTGAGAGGCCCTTGAGGAACTCCATTTTTGTAGGTTTGGTTGTAGATTTTTCCATTGCGCCTAATCGTCAAGCATAAATGCTCGGATAGTGCGTTAACCACCGATACGCCAACACCATGCAGGCCACCCGATACCTTATAATTCTCATCATTAAATTTACCGCCAGCATGCAACACAGTCATTATTACTTCCGCCGCTGAAACTCCTTCTTCATGCATTTCAGTGGGTATGCCTCTCCCATCGTCAGAAACGGTTATTGACTCATCAGTATGAATCGAAATTTGAATGTCAGAACAGAAACCCTCCAAAGCCTCATCTATCGAATTATCAACAACCTCAAACACCATATGATGTAGCCCTGTTCCATCATCAGTGTCCCCGATATACATGCCCGGCCGCTTCCTAACAGCATCCAACCCTTTGAGCACAGTAATGCTGGACGAGTCGTAACTATTATCAACCATAAACTATATACCTCGTCAGTTGTATCGAATGGCTAGTTGTCCCTTGTCTACATGAAAAATTTGATGGGAATTTTTTCCAATAATATTTGCAAAATCATTTCTATCCACCCCCGTCATAAAATACTGGCAAGACAGCTGATTCAGTGAAGTTAGCAGATAGTCTCTGTGCCAAAAATCTAACTCGGAAGGCAGATCATCAAGTAAGAAGATACACTTTAATCCAGTTTTTCGCTGAAAAATTGCCGCTTGCGCAAGCTTCAGCACATAAACTAAAGATTTTATTTGCCCGCGTGAGAGAAAACTTGCTACTGGATCACCACCAATGCGTACAACTAGATCAGCTCTGTGCGCTCCTTGATGAGTTTTGCCATATTTACGATCTCGTTCCAAGTCTTTTACCAAGATCTCTTCTAAGTTATTTTGGCGATCCCATCCTCTATAGTACTCGATGGACATGCCAACAAAACTATTAAAACCAAGGCAAATGTTACTTACTTCTTCTATCAGCAATTGCAAGTATTCCTCTCTTTTTTCCGCTACTAAATTACTTAATCCAACTAATTCTCGAGACCACAAATCCAATTCCGATAAACGTAGTCTATCATGCTTCAACAATTGATTGCGCTGCTTGAGCGCTTTATGAAATCGCCTCCACAGACGCATATATGAATGTTCCACATGGAACACGCCCCAGTCCAAAAACTGTCGCCGTTGCAGAGCGCCGCCCTCCAGCAAAAGAAAGCTTTGGGCGTGAATTAACTGTAATGGTAATTGAGCCGCAAGCTCTCCAGCGGTTCTTATCACTCGACCATCCTGNCGAGCCTCAAATCCGCCTTTACTAGTGCGGAGCACGCCAATTTTAGAAACTATGCCGCTTTGATGACGATCAACCTGTGCGGATACCACAAGCT
Organism: Porticoccaceae bacterium; assembly: GCA_002720735.1. GTDB lineage: Bacteria > Pseudomonadota > Gammaproteobacteria > Pseudomonadales > Porticoccaceae > TMED48. The sequence goes on along the minus strand of PBJN01000013.1, from coordinate 23,508 downwards.
CGCTTTGACCCGCCTTTATCACAGTCCTTGAATCTCTATTTCTGAAAGATCTGCCTCGGCCGAGAAGGTAAATCGCCTCCAATAAACTTGTTTTCCCGCTTCCATTTTTTCCATAAATTATATTAGCGCAGGGACAACAACGCACACTGAAGTTATCTAGATTTCTTATATTTTTNCCTTCGAGTTTTAAAAGCAATATCTCTTCTCATGCTTCATGGGNTAAGTTAGGTTCTTACCCCAAATCACAGCCGCATTGGCATAACCACATAAACTGCGCGAGTATTCTCAGAGGAATCCTCGAGTAAAGCACTGCTGTTTGAATCGGACATAGTAAAGGTTACGTTACTCCCTTTTAAAACATTCAAAACATCGAGCAAGTAGCTAACATTGAAACCAATCTCCAGATCTTCTCCGCCATAATCAACCGACACCTCTTCTTCCGCTTCTTCTTGCTCTGGATTATTTGCTACCATTCTTAATACGCCATTTGACAGCAACAGTCTGACTCCTTTGTATTTCTCATTCGACAGAATTGATGTGCGACTAAATGCTTGTCGTAATTCAAGTCTATCGCCTGAGACACTCTTCTCTCCTCCTTTTGGAAGCACTCGTTCATAATCTGGATAAGTCCCGTCTACCAGTTTTGAAGTAAAGCAAAAATTATTTGTCTTAGCTCGAACATGACCAGCTCCCATTGTAACACTTATCTCTTCATCTCCAAGCAGCCTAGACAATTCAACAATCCCCTTTCTTGGCATGATTACGCTGATCTTTTCTGCCATGTCAACAGAACAGTCCACATCGCACAGCGCCATTCGATGACCATCCGTTGCTACAGCCCTTAAATTACTTGGAGATAGTTCCCAAAGCATTCCATTTAAATAATATCTGACATCTTGTTGCGCCATTGCAAATGATGTGCTGTCTATTAGGCTTTTTAATAACAACCCTCTTGCAATAAAACCTATGCTCTCCTCACTATCTTCAACAGAGGGGAATTCGTTAGCGGGAAGTGTTGCGAGCGTAAATCGGCTACGCCCACTAATAATTTGTGCGCGTCCATCTCCACTGCTAAATTCCAGGACTGATCCGTCGGGCAAAGAACGACAAATGTCTGCGAACTTTCTTGCAGGAACCGTGACATCACCTCCTTCGAGTGAACCAGAAACCTCACTAAACCCGACAATTTCTACCTCCAAATCAGTGGCGGTTATGGATAATCGCGAACCATCTATCCTTAAAAGAACATTAGAAAGAATCGGCAGTGTCTGTCGTCGCTCCACCACCCCAACAACTAACTGAAGCGGCTTGAGTAACGCCTCTCGAGAAAGACTAAATTTCATAAGCGTTCCTTTTATCTCTATAAAATCTACTTAAGTCGAGAGGGTCCTGAACAAATTTTTCAAATCTCTTTGCAACTCTTTATCCGTTATCTCAAGCTCTCGCACTTTCCTACAAGCGTGTAATACGGTTGTATGATCTCGACCACCAAAGGCATCGCCTATTTCTGGCAGACTATGGTTAGTTAGTTCCTTCGCTAGGTACATCGCCACTTGCCTAGGACGAGCTATTGAACGGCTTCGTCGCTTNGATAGTAGGTCAGAAATCTTTAATTTATATTGATCAGCCACCACTCTTTGTATATTGTCTATGGTAACTAGCTTATCTTGAAGTGCCAATAAATCTTTCAAAGATTCTCGGATTAAATCAATGTCAATAGCCCTTCCTGAGAATTGAGAGTGAGCCATAACCCTCTTCAGGGCACCCTCTAGCTCTCTTACATTAGACCTTATTCGCTGTGCAATAAAGAAAGCAGCCTCTCGAGATAGTGCCACNTTNCCTTGAGCCGCTTTGTTGATCANAATAGCGACTCTAGTCTCNAATTCTGGCGGCTCTACAGCTACCGTGAGCCCCCATCCAAATCTCGACTTAAGCCTCTCCTCGACACCATCCATTTCCCGAGGGTACCTATCACACGTCAGAATCATCTGCTGTCCGCCCTCCAAAAGAGCGTTATATGTATGAAAAAACTCTTCCTGAGACCTCTCTTTGCCGGAAAAAAACTGAATATCATCGATCAACAAAGCATCAACAGAGCGATAAAATCGCTTAAATTCATCTATAGCTTTTAACTGAAGCGCCTTAACCATATCTGCTACAAATCTCTCAGAATGAAGATAAACGATTCGGGCCTCTGGATTTAAAATTCTCATTGCGTTACCAACGGCATGCATCAAATGTGTCTTACCCAAACCAACACCACCATAGATAAACAATGGATTATATGACCCTCCTGGATTATTAGAAACCTGTTGTGCAGCAGCGAGTGCAAGCTGATTTGACTTTCCCTCCACAAAGTTTCGAAACGAAAACGTACTATTTAAGTTGCTTTGAAGGCTTTTTTCCGCCGCCGATGTTACAAATTTTTTAACACTTCCTTTAGGACTAGTACTATTAAGATCGACATTTTTTGACTTGACAGTGCCACTGACAAAATCGTCTGACACCCGACCCGTGACCGGACCGCCGACATCATTGCCAGGACGATCGCTGCTGATCACTANAGACAATCTGACACCCCCATATTGCGAGCATAACTCTTCAATCCGTTTGGCAAACTTACTCTTCACCCAATCCTGTATAAACCGATTAGGAGCCACTAAAAACAGTTGTCGTTCTCCTACGTGCTGCCCATTATCTGTAATTAAAGGCCTAATCCAAGTATTATATTGTTGCTCTGGTAACTCATCTTTCAGTTGATTTTGACATCGATCCCATAAAACATCAGGCAACTCTAAACCCATTTTTTTCCTCAATATTATCTAAACGTCTACGCGATATTTTTTATATTCCAATCATACTTCGAATGAACCAATCTAAGCAACTAAAACCAGAACAGGCTTACACATGAAAAACCAACTTATCCACACCCTAGGCCTATGCAGGTAAAAAAATGAATCAAAAATTCATTGTTAATCAATAATATAGAATTTCATTAGTAATATATTATCAACAGTATATGCTAATTAAGCAGCTTAAAAATTAGCCAGNTAGTGTGCATAACCTGTTTATAAACAGTAAAAAAACAGTATTAAAACCTCATAAAAAGTAGCAAATACTGGATCNACTATGACCAAAATCTTAAGCTTAGTCACTTTCCCACACAAAAGGAAGAAAATATCTCCCCGAGCAGTTCATCAGATGACAGAGAGCCCGTAATCCGGGAGAGTTCTCTTTGAGCCATTTTTANATCTTCAGCAACTAGTTCTCCAGCGCAACTTGACTTAAGCTGTGTTTTCGCGCAAGAAATAAAGGACTTAGCCTCGTTTAACGCTGAAAGGTGTCGTCGTCTAGCTGATACATTTCCCTCACTTTGGTTTAAAAAACCTAACTTTTTCACGATCTGCGAAATAAGGTCGTCAATTCCCAGATTATATTTGGCGGACACACAAACCCTCGATGAATCCTGGTCTATGCCCTGGGAAAGCCCTGAAAGGTCTATTTTATTTACCACTACTGTGACTTTAGAAGCGCCATTTGGATATCGATCACTATACTCTGGCCAAATGGAGTCTAACTCTTGAACACAGCTACAATCGTCGTCTGTCACCAGAAGGATATGATCAGCTGACTCTATTTCTATCCATGCTCGGCGAATCCCTTCTTGCTCGACATCGCTTTGAGTTTCACGTAATCCAGCTGTATCAATAAGCTGGATGGGCATTCCATTCATTACGACTTGTTTTTTTAATACATCGCGAGTAGTTCCAGCTTCGCTTGCGACGATGGCAGTATCGTCCTTTCCCAAACAATTCATTAAACTGGATTTCCCCACATTAGGTTTCCCCGCGAGGACAACGGAAAAACTTTCGTGGAGAGTTACTCCATTTTTCGCTCCCACTAATAATTCGTCTAGACATTTTTCCAAACTTACTATCATTTCCATTAATTTCGGATCACTGAGAAAATCGATATCTTCTTCGGAGAAGTCAATAGCGGCCTCTACGAATACTCGCGTTTCAGTTAAACTCGCNACAATTGATTCAACAGCTCGAGAAAAGTCTCCTTGCAACGATCTCATAGCAGACCTAGCCGCTTCTAGCGANGAACTCGAAATCAAATCTGCGACTGCCTCAGCCTGAGCCAAATCCATTTTTCCATTTAAAAAGGCACGTTCACTAAATTCTCCGGGTCGAGCTTGACGAGCTCCCAAATCATTACAACGTTGAACCACACGATCAAGAACAAATGTACCCCCATGACCCTGTAGCTCTAGGACACATTCTCCGGTGAAAGATTCGGGAGAAGGAAAATAAATTGCGATACCAGTATCAATACATTCACCATCATTGCCGAGAAATTTTTTAAAACTTGCCTGTTTGGGGGTCAACTCGCAACCTAAAATATGCTGCATATACTGAGCAATGTCTCCACCAGACAAGCGAACAATGCCTATGCCTGCATTCCCGCGCGCTGTCGCTACGGCCACAATTGTGTCGTCAGCATTGATATACACTATAAAAGCTCTAACACCAGACCAACCCTTAAGTTGATGTAGAAGAAGATTTCGCGTGGGTAATTTGTCGATTTACAATCCATTGCTGTCCAATTGATAAAATATTGTTAACAGTCCAATATAAAACCAAACCGGAAGGGAACCAAAGGCACATAAAAGTGAAGGCTATTGGCATGTACTGCATAACTTTCGCTTGCGTAGGATCCGTTGGCAAAGGTTGAAGTTTTTGCATAGCAACCATGCTTACCCCCATGATAACTGGAAGAATGAAGAAAGGATCCATGGAGGAGAGATCTGTAATCCAAAGTAACCAAGGCGCATGTCGTATTTCCACGCTTTCAGATAAAACCCAAAATAGAGATATAAAAACTGGCATTTGTAACAGCATGGGCAGACATCCACCTAACGGATTTACCTTTTCTTTTTTCCAAAGAGCCATTTGTTCTTGACCCATTTTTTGGCGGTCCTCACCATACAGCTCCTTTAGCCTCTCCATTTGTGGTTGCAAGCTTCGCATACGAGCCATGGACTTCAAACTCCGCGCAGAGAGAGGAAACAGTAAAATTTTAATGATTATTGTAAGCACAACAATAGCCCATCCCCAATTTCCTGTATAACCATAAATTGTGACCATTGCTTGATGAATTGGTTTACAGATCACCCAAAACACTCCATAGTCCACGACAAGATCTAAATGTTCTGCCAAAACGCTTAAAGAATTTTGATCTTTTGGTCCTACATATAATTTTGCCGAATACGCGTTTGTGCCACCCGCTGGAACGGTTATTCGTTGTCCAACAACGCTGAGAATATTGTGACCCTCGCGTTCCTTCGATTGTTTGAGTTCAAAACGGTTGATCTCATCCTGTGGAGGTACCCACGCTGCGGTAAAATAATGTTGCATAAATGCTAACCATCCGCCTTTTATACTTGAAGATGGTGGCGCTTCAGCCATATCTGAGAAAGAATATTTTGCAAAATTCTTATCTTCTTCTCTACGTGCACCACCCAAAAAGGATGGTGGTTGAAGAAACGAACCGCTCTCGATTCCGCTTGGAGGCTTACTGTCCCGTTTTAGTTGCCCAAAAAAGCGACCCTCCCACGGATAAGAGGAGTTATTACTAAAAATATAATCGATATCAATATCGTATTTCGACNTTTTAAAAACAAAACGCTTCACGATATCAGTGCTNTTTTGCGAATAAAATAAATCAACCTCTAAAGCATCTTTGGTACCCAATGAATAGTTGTATTTATCGGTCGAGAACACAGGTCTACCTAGAGTTCTACTGTCGGTACCGTCACGACCAATCAAGCCACTGCTAGCAATAAAAAACCTCTCAGCAGAACGCTGCATCATATGCAACGGANCCCCACCATCGCCTGGAGGTTTAGTCAAATAACGATGCAATTTCACATCAATAATATCGCCTCCGTTTAGATCAATGATGACATCAAAAACATCAGTTTCCACAACCACTAAATCTTGTTGAAACTCATATTTCTCTTTAGTCTCTATGTCAACACTTAGCGTACTCGGTATATCCCCCTCGTCTTGGTTATCAGGAAATACCGGTAGCTCGCTATCAATTGGCGGTGTGTTTAATGCATTAATCGGTTCAACCTTTTTGACGCTAATTGGCGGTTCGAAATTACTCCATTGAATCATCAGCATCCAACTGACAATCCCAATTGAGGCCAAAAGACTAATTTTTCTCCAGTCCATTCTTTTTTTTACTCATATCTATTGCTTTACAACCTCGTGATAAGGGTTTTTCAGGTACAAGATCAATCCCTCCCTCATGCCAAGGATGACACTTGAGTAGTCGTCTCAAAGTAAGGTAGGTACCCCAAAATACCCCGTGACGATTTACACATTCCAAGGCATAATTTGAACAGGAAGGAAAGAAACGACAGGATGGTCCATTGAATGGGCTCACGAATAACTGGTATCCACGGACAATAAGAATAATTAGCTTAGCCACTAACTTTTCCAAACTTAGAGCACTTATTTTTCAAACGCTTCCAACCATCCTCTAATAACTCTGTNAGTTCTTTCTTCGAAATTCCAGTTAAATCACTCCTGACCAAAAATAAAACATCGAAAGACTCACTCCAGATATTTTTCCTGAATGTCTCTCTAACTAATCTTTTTATAACGTTGCGAGCTGAAGCTTTATTTATATGCCGTTTCCCCACGACTATTCCGAGTCGAGCATAATCTACTGAGTTACATTTTGCTAACAAAATGTACTTTGGATGTGCGACCCTTACTTCGGTGTTTTTAAAAACTTGTCTGAACTGATCTGAAGCATGTAAGCGACGGTGTCCACGCAGTCTTTGATCGGGCAAAATCGCCCCCCCCATATCACGCCGCTAGNCGCCTTCGTCCCTTTGCACGCCTGCGATTTATCACCGCTCGACCTGCTTTTGTCGCCATCCGCGCGCGAAAACCATGGGTTCGCTTGCGTTTCAAATTACTCGGTTGGAACGTTCTTTTCATTTCTTCCTCCCAGGTGTACCACTTTCACTACGGTCGCAGAGTATAGTTAAATACTTCAATCAGTACAATTCCTTGGAATTAAAGTTCCATAGAGCTTTTGGAAACATTTACTCTCACGGGAATAACATGTGAAAATGCTTTGGAAAAATCTTTTTTCTTTACCTAAATTAAACACAAAATAACAAACACAATGATTTAATTGATGAATTACTTTGATTTATACTGACTTATCCACTTTTTAGTAAGACATTATATCTATTCAAAACTTCATTATATTTTTATCTAAACCGTTGTTAATACAAGTTTAAAAAAAGTTATCCATTATTTGTGTCATCCTAACAATAACAATTAAATATATTATATTATTATTTTTATTAATAACTTAAAATTATTATAAGATCGCTAAACATCACATCGAAAATAGAGAGGTTTTATATGAAACAACATCAGCATTACGATGTGATAATTGTAGGTGGAGGGCACGCTGGAGCAGAAGCCTCTCTTGCAACCAGTCGTATGGGTCAAAAAACCCTATTGCTAACTCAAAATTTAGACACACTTGGGGTTATGTCTTGCAATCCAGCAATTGGCGGGATTGGTAAGAGTCAATTAGTAAAAGAAATTGATGCTCTTGATGGAGCAATGGCCAAAGCTGCGGATAAGGCTGGCATTCAGTTTCGAGTATTAAATTCTCGTAAAGGGCCGGCAGTTCGCGCTACCCGGATACAGACTGACCGTGATCTATACCGTGCAGCAATAAAATCTATCGTGTACGCTGCCCCTAATGTGACGGTCTTTCAGCAAACTGTTTCCGATCTCGTGATTTGCGGTGACTGTGTGTGCGGAGTTATAACGCAGATGGGCGAGACAATATATGCAGATGCTGTTGTGTTGACAACCGGCACATTTCTGTCCGGCAGAATTCACATTGGTCAAAATAATTACTCCGGTGGACGTGCCGGTGAATCTAATAGCACATCTCTGTCAAAGGCTCTTCGTGATCTACCTTTTCGATTCGGAAGATTAAAAACTGGCACACCACCAAGGATTGATGCTCGGACTGTAGATTTTACTGGACTAGATGAACAATGGGGGGACCAACCCCGACCGGTGATGTCGTTTCTGGGGTCTGCTTCTGATCATCCTGATCAGCGATGTTGCTGGGTTACACAGACAAATCAAGAAACGCACAAAATTATTACCAATGGGCTGAAGGACTCTCCAATATACAGCGGGGCAATAGAGGGAATTGGCCCTCGTTACTGTCCATCGATAGAGGATAAAGTAGTACGTTTCTCTGACAAAGAACACCATCAAATTTTTATTGAACCAGAGGGGTTAAATACCTATGAAGTTTATCCTAATGGTATTTCGACAAGCTTACCTTTTAATGTTCAGACCCAGTTTGTTAGGACTATTAAAGGCTTTGAGAATGCTCACATAACCCGTCCTGGTTATGCAATTGAATATGATTTTTTTAACCCACAAGATTTAAAACATTCGTTGGAGAGCAAATTTCTTAGACGTCTATTTTTCGCAGGTCAAATCAATGGTACTACAGGGTATGAAGAAGCAGCCGCACAAGGTTTATTAGCGGGAGTTAATGCATCGTTACTATTACAAAATAAACCAAGCTGGTGTCCCAGCAGGGATTCCGCATATATTGGTGTAATGGTTGACGACCTAGTATCTTTGGGCACTTCTGAGCCTTACAGAATGTTTACAAGCCGTGCAGAATATCGTTTATTGTTGCGAGAAGATAATGCCGATCAGCGATTAACCAAGGTAGGTTGGAATTTAGGAGTTGTTAGTAAATCGCGTTGGAAAAATTTCAAAGTCAAATCTCATGAAATCGATATTGAGCGAAAGTACTTTAAAGATACTTGGATTCAACCGAAGAGTAATTTGGCAAACCAATTATCGAAATACACTAAACAACCCTTGGCTCATGAGTATAGTTTGTATCAGCTATTGAAGCGCCCAGAATTATCCGCAGACATACTTTTAAAGCTGTTTGATAAACAAATTGATACTGTCGTAGCTCAGCAGTTAGAAATTGAAGCGAAGTATTCCGGGTATATAGATCGTCAAAAGGAGGAAATAGAGCGTATGCGAAGGCATGAGAACATNCTTATACCTGATTTTTTTGACTATTCGAAGGTGAAAGGGCTTTCATCAGAAGTGACTGAAAAGTTAATTGAGGCTCNACCTGAGACACTGGCTCGGGCATCAAGGTTACAAGGTGTTACTCCCGCCGCAATTTCTCTACTTTTGGTTTCGCTGAAGAAAGATGCAGCGTAACTCAAGAAGCGAAGATAGAGCGCTGACGATACTTCTTAATGGTTTAGATGATATGGAGGTGGCATGCAGCGATTTTCAGCAACAACAATTAACGCTGTATTTACACCTTCTCGTTAAATGGAATAGAGCTTACAATCTGACATCTGCGAAAAATGCTGTAGATATTACAAAGTTACATCTACTTGACAGTTTATCAATTAGCCCTTTTATTAGTGGTGACAGAATTATAGATGTTGGAACTGGTGCTGGGCTTCCGGGAATACCGCTGGCTATTATGAATCCTGAAAAATACTTTTTCTTACTCGATAGTAACGGGAAAAAAACGCGATTTTTATTCAATGTGCGTCTCAAATTAGGCTTGAAAAATTGTTTTGAGATTCATGAGAGGGTTGAAAAATACAAACCAGAAAAAGGTTTCGATATGGTGCTTACAAGAGCTTTTTCCCAGCTCTCCTCGATGTTGGGGCACTGTGACCACTTGCTTTCAGATGGCGGATTGTTTTGTGCTATGAAAGGAAGACTGTCGACCTCGGAGACAAACTTACTACCATTTGGATATAAAATAATAAAATTAGAACATTTGTTCGTGCCAACAGTTGTCGGAGATCGCTACTTAATTNAAATTGCAAAAGAAACAATTTCTTTTGGGGCTTAAATGGTAAGGATATTATCGATAGCTAATCAAAAGGGTGGTGTTGGAAAAACAACGACAAGCGTAAATTTGGCTGCTTCGCTAGCTCGTTACAAAAAAAAAGTGCTTTTGGTTGATTTGGATCCGCAAGGAAATGCGACGGCAGGATCCGGGGTGGTCAAGCAAAAATGTAGATTTACAAATTATCATTTTTTAACGGAACGGGTAAACATTGAAAGGGTTATATTAGAAAGCGCTAATTGTGGCTATAAATTACTGCCCGCAAATGGTGATTTAATAGCGGCGGAAGTTGCACTCATGCATGAAAGTGAGAGGGAGAGGAAACTCGGACGACACCTCGAGAAGATAAAAGATAATTTTGACTACATACTAATTGATTGCCCTCCTTCGTTAAATTTGTTAACGGTAAACGCTCTTGTGGCTAGTGATGGCGTATTAATCCCAATGCAATGCGAGTATTATGCATTAGAGGGTTTGTCGGCTCTTAGTTCTACAATTTTAAATATTTCCAAGCAAATTAATCCTAAATTGAGAATCGAAGGAATTCTCAGAACGATGTATGATCCTCGTAGTAGTCTCACAAATGCGGTATCAGCACAGTTAAGGAAGTATTTCGGAGATAAGATATACAGAGTGAGCATTCCGAGGAATATTAGGTTAGCAGAGGCACCCAGTCATGGTATGCCTGCACTAGCTTACGATAAAAGGTCAAAAGGAGCGATCGCTTATTTGGCGCTGGCCTCGGAAATTCTCAAGCAATCAAAGCGTGATTAATTCTGTTTATTGGAAGAGTTAAATGAAAAAAAAACGAGAAAGTTTGGGAAAGGGGTTAGACGCATTAATAAGCGATTTGGTTATAGACGACGCTTTTGATGAGGGAAGTTCGGTTGAAACCAAAGCATCTAAACATTCCATTAAAGAATTACCAGTAGAATTTTTAGAACGAGGTGAATATCAACCTCGACGAAATTTTGACCCCGTAACGTTGACTGAGCTATCAGACTCAATAGCGAGCCAAGGTGTTATGCAGCCTATCATCGTGCGTGAGATTGCAAGCAATCGATATGAGATAATTGCTGGAGAACGTCGTTGGCGAGCTGCGCACCAGGCGGGCTTGAAAAATATACCAGCAATCGTCCGCCAAATAGATGATCAGTCAGCGGTGGCCATGACCCTAATTGAAAACATTCAGCGGGAAGATTTAAATGCAATAGAAGAAAGCAGAGCACTTATTCGACTTCAAAACGATTTCAATCTCACTCAGCAGCAGATAGCGAAAAACGTGGGAAAATCGAGATCAGCGATAACCAATTTGATGCGACTTGCCAAGTTAGAAAAATCTGTTCAAGAATTAGTCGAGCGTGGTAATTTGGAGTTAGGACATGCTAAGTGCTTACTGTCCGTGGAGGGAAGTCTACAGATCGAGGCTGCGCAAGTTGTTGTAAGGGACGGACTTTCGGTTAGGAAAACTGAAATGTTAATTAAGCGTTTAAAGAAAAAAGAACAGGGCATTAAATCTGAAGTTCCCAGAAGTGCTGATATTCTGAGCCTGGAGACAAAATTGTCAGACCAATTAGGGGCCTCTGTGAAAATTAAGCATTTGCGCTCTGGAGGTGGCTCATTGGTTGTCAAATATAATGACATTGATGAATTAGAGGGGATTTTGCGGCATATTAGCTAATTGATACCCGCGATTTGAAACGTTAAAACACAGCCCCTGATNGTAAACATTTGAATTATTGTCTTAAAATTTTAGTTGATTAAGTTATTTGAATCTGAGGCAAAGCCGCCATATAATGCTCCGCCTTTAGTGACAACTTTAGCCTCTAAATAAGGGCTCGCCGTGAATGCATAACGAACATCCTTTAATACCGGAANTTTTTTATCTTCAGTGTTTGATTTTAGGAGCCCTGTTGGCTTTTACGGTGCTGATTGAGGCAAATGTTGGAAGATCGATCGTTGCGGGCGCTCTATTGCACATCTTGCCGAACGTATGGCATTGGTATGTGGTGAAAAATAGTTTCGGGGTTAAGTCGAGCCACCAGTTTGTAAATGCTATGCGGCGGGGGCAATTTATAAAATTTATACTNACAGCCATTTTGGTGGTNATGATCACTTGGCTGCCGTATCAACTTGATTACTTNATAATTTTTGTTACTTTCACGATAATGATACTGGGATCCTTAGGGTTATTAGCTTATGTGCAATCAAGGCAAACTGATATTTCGGCATTTTAATCGAATTTAGTCAATGAGGGGAAAATGGCAGTAGGTAATCCAACAAGTACAACTGCGTACATACAGCATCACCTCCAAAATTTGGTTTATGGTAAATTGCCAGCCGGTTTTGATAGAGGAGTAGATGGTCAATCACTTATTCTAACAGAGGACACGTGGACCATTGCACATGGGGCAGCAGAAGTCTCGGCAATGGGTTTTTGGGCTATTCACCTGGATTCTATGGCTTGGTCGATAGGATTGGGATTGTGCTTTTGTCTCTTTTTTCGTGTGTACGCAGCTAAAATCTCGCATGACGCCCCNAAAGGTCTTACCANTTTTATTGAACTTATCGTNGAGTTTGTTNATAGATCGGTTGAAGATAGCTTNACGGGGGNCAATAAGATTGTAGCCCCGTTAGCNCTCACCATATTTGTTTGGGTATTCCTTATGAACNTAATGGATCTCATACCTGTCGATCTCATACCGATGATTTTTATGACTGCGGGTATCGAGTACCAAAAAATTGTTCCATCGACGGATCCTAACATTACCATGGGAATGGCTCTCGGAGTATTTGTTTTAATGCTCTATTACAATTTAAAAATAAAGGGGGTGGGTTTTATCAAGGAACTCACGATGCATCCGTTTAATCACTGGGCGTTTATCCCAGTGAATTTGTTCATGGAATTAGTGGGGTTACTCGCAAAACCATTTTCCTTGGGGTTGCGCTTGTTCGGAAATATGTACGCTGGAGAAATGATTTTTATTTTGATTGCGATGATGTTTGCGGCTGGAGCGGGTACAGGCCTCATTGGCGGCGGCTTAAACGCTTATTTATTCGGTGAGGAGACAAATGGGCTTCTCTGGTTGGTGATTTTTACGATGGTATGTTTTATTGCAAGACAAAATTTAAAGAATAAAATTTCAACGTCACGCACGATTGCATTAGTTCTATCTCTTTTAACACTCGGGGGTGGTATTTTTGCCCTTGGAGGTGGATTGATGCAGTGGGGTTGGGCGATATTCCATATCTTAGTGATAACTCTGCAAGCATTCATCTTTATGGTGCTTACCATTGTTTATCTGAGTATGGCGCACGAGGAAGGACACTAAATAACAACTGTTGAAACTAGGAGTGTGAGATGGGTTTTGTTTATATTGCAGCTGCAATAATGCTTGGAATGGGCGCGCTTGGCGCAGCCATAGGTATGGGTCTATTGGGCGGTAAACTCATAGAGGGTACGGCTCGACAACCTGAATTGGGGCCTATGCTTCAAGGAAAAATGTTCCTATTAGCTGGATTGATTGATGCGGTTCCGATCATAGGGGTTGGAATTGCAATGTATTTAATATTTGTAGTAGCCCCTACGGTTGGTGGCTAAAAGTCCCGGTAGGTAACTAAGAGGTGGTCTCGTGAATATCAATCTAACGCTTTTTGGTCAAATGGTGACCTTTGCAATTTTCGTTTGGTTTTGTATGAAATTCGTTTGGCCAGTAATCTTAAGTGCTATGGAAGAGCGCCAAGAAAAAATTGCTGAAGGATTGGCGGCAGCCGATCAAGCTATACAAGATTTGGCTGATGCCAAAAGTAGTGTAACTAATCAAATGCAAGTAGCAAAAAAAGAAGCTGCCGGCATTATTGATCAAGCTAATAAACGAGCAGCACAGATCATTGAGGATGCCAAAATGCAAGCCATGGAGGAAGGAGATCGCCTTAGACAGGCTGCTAGGGCAGATATACAACAAGATGTTAATCGTGCGAAAGAGGAACTCCGAGGTTCAGTTGCAGAGTTAGTTCTAGTAGGCGCTGAAAAAGTGCTCCAAAAATCGGTTGACGATTCGACACACCGAGAGTTGGTAGACAACTTAGCGCAACGTCTATAGTGAGTGTCTAATGTCGGAATTAGAAACATTAGCAAGGCCATACTCGAGGGCTGCGTTTGAGTTTGCGGTCGAGTCATCGCAGTTGGAGCACTGGGAATTTTGTCTATCTGCATTGGCAAGAGCAGTTGAGCAACCTAACTTTGCAATGCTTCTGAGTTCTCCAGACCTAACGTCGTCAGGGGTGTCCGAAATTCTTTTAAAAATGTGTCATGAAGTTCTAGAGGGACCCACAAAAAATTTTATCGTAGCATTAGCTGAAAATAGGCGACTGAAAGTGTTACCTCAAATTTCTCGGCAATTTGAGCGATTAAAATCTGAACATGATAAAACTATCCATGTCGATGTGACGACGGCTAAAACTATTGATCTTGAGCAACAGAACCAACTATCAAAAAGTTTAAGCGTCAAATTAGCGGCAAATATAAACATGCAGGTTTACATTGATGAAGACCTTATAGGTGGTGCGATTATTCGAGCAGGAGATACCGTCATTGATGGCTCTATCCGAGGCCGGTTAATCAAACTTGCTGAGTCATTAAATTCCTAAGGATTGGGGTTCCCACATATGCAATTAAATCCATCAGAAATTAGCGAAATTATTAAGTCACGAATAGAAAACTTAGATATAACATCTGAAGCAAAGAATGAGGGAACAATTGTCTCGGTATCTGACGGCATCATCCGGATCTATGGGTTGGCTGACGTTATGTACGGAGAGATGGTGGAATTTGATGGCGGCGTTTACGGCATGGCTTTAAATCTTGAGCGTGATTCAGTGGGTGCTGTGGTTCTCGGGGATTACCAGTTGCTTGCAGAGGGGCAAAGAGTTAGATGTACAGGGAGAGTGCTCGAAGTTCCGATTGGACCGGAACTTGAGGGTCGAGTGGTTAATGCACTGGGGGAACCTATTGACGGTAAAGGGCAAATTAATGCGCCTTTGTTTGATGCGCTGGAAAAAGTAGCTCCGGGAGTTATAGACCGCCAATCTGTTGATCAGCCAGTCCAGATTGGATTAAAAGCTATAGACTCAATGGTTCCAATTGGAAGAGGTCAGAGAGAGCTAATCATTGGTGATCGGCAGATTGGCAAAACGGCGATTGCGGTCGATGCAATTATAAATCAAAAAAATTCTGGTATTAAATGTGTCTATGTAGCCGTGGGTCAAAAAGCTTCTTCTGTTGCTGCAGTTGTTCGGAAGCTAGAGGAACACGGTGCGATGGATCACACGATTGTAGTGGCGGCAACGGCCTCTGATCCGGCAGCAATGCAGTACCTGGCGCCCTTTGCCGGATGCACTATGGGTGAATATTACCGTGATCGCGGGCAGGATGCTCTCATAATTTACGACGATTTGACAAAGCAAGCAATTGCATATAGGCAGATTTCGCTGCTTCTAAGGCGACCGCCCGGAAGAGAAGCATATCCCGGAGATGTATTTTATTTGCATTCAAGGCTCCTTGAAAGGGCAGCGAGAGTGAATTCGGCTTATGTCGAGAAATTTACTGGCGGGGATGTAGTTGGTAAGACTGGATCTCTTACAGCTTTGCCTGTGATCGAAACACAGGCAGGTGATGTTTCGGCGTTTGTGCCGACAAATGTTATTTCTATTACTGACGGGCAGATATTTTTAGAAACAGATATGTTCAATTCCGGTGTAAGGCCAGCTATGAATGCAGGGATATCGGTGTCTCGCGTCGGGGGGGCAGCGCAAACAAAGATTATTAAGAAACTATCTGGAGGTATCCGCACAGCTTTGGCCCAATATCGTGAGTTAGCGGCTTTCTCGCAGTTTGCATCGGACCTTGATGAAGCAACTAAAGCCCAGTTAGATCATGGGGAACGAGTTACTGAGCTTATGAAGCAGAAGCAATATTCGCCTCAAACCGTTTCTGAAATGGGGATTTTGGTTTTTGCGGCGGATAATGGTTATTTGAGGGATGTAGAAGTGAGCCGAATTGGAGATTTTGAGTCAGCATTATTATCATATATGAAATCCGAGCATGCTGAAACGATGGACCAGATCAATAAGACAGGCGATTACGATAGCGCCATTGAAGAGGCTTTTAGATCAGCTTTAGATCGATTTGTTAAAACTCAAACTTGGTAAATTAAAGATTATTCGGATACAGAAATGGCTGTTGGAAAAGAGGTAAAAACTAAAATTGCAAGTATCAGTAGCACTCAGAAAATAACTAGTGCAATGGAAATGGTAGCGGCTAGCAAAATGCGCAGGGCTCAAGAGCGCATGTCAATAGGTAAACCTTATGCCAGACGCATACGGCACGTGGTAGGGCACATTGCCAGAGCTGCATCAGAATACAACCACCCGTATTTTTCCAAGCGGGAGATAAAAAGAGTTACGTTTATTCTTGTATCCACAGACAGGGGTCTTTGTGGCGGATTAAACATTAATTTATTCAAGTTGGCTTTGCGTGAGATGCATGCGTGGTCCAAAAAGAAGGTGGAAGTAGATATTTGTGTTATAGGAAATAAGGCGGCGAACTTTTTCTCTAGCGTCGGTGGCAATGTAGTTGCAAGCGTAACAGATTTAGGTGACGAGCCTCAATTGAATAATTTAATCGGAGGTGTAAAAGTTATTCTCGATTCTTATGGTGCCGGTGAAACAGATCTCGTTTTCTTGGTTGGTAATGAATTTGTTAATACGATGACTCAGGCGGCTCGATTAGAACAATTGTTGCCGCTCGAACCAAGTGATGAAAAAGATTTGACGCATNACTGGGACTATCTCTATGAGCCTGATGCAGTGGAATTACTGGACGGCTTGTTAGTTCGATATATTGAAGCTCAAGTTTATCAATCAGTTGTGGAAAATAAGGCCTGTGAGCAGGCGGCGAGAATGTTAGCTATGAAAAATGCAACNGAAAATGCAGGTGAATTAATAGATGAATTACAACTTTTATATAACAAAGCGCGACAAGCAGCTATTACACAAGAACTATCGGAAATTGTGGGCGGAGCAGCCGCAGTTTAATAAACTTAATTTCACAAATGTTGAGTTATAAGGAATGTGACATGACTAGCGGAAGAATCGTGCAAATCATTGGTGCTGTAATTGACGTTGAATTTAAGCGAGACGAAGTGCCAAGTGTTTATGACGCCTTGTTGGTATCCGAAAAGGGACTAACCCTGGAAGTTCAGCAGCAACTTGGAGATGGTGTTGTTAGAACCATTGCAATGGGGTCATCAGAGGGCATCAGCAGGGGTCTTTTGGTCGAAAATACTAACGCTCCAATTTCGGTTCCCGTAGGCACGAAAACTCTGGGTCGAATTATGGACGTTTTGGGTTGTCCCATAGATGAGAAAGGTGCAATAGGAGCGGTTGAGAGCATGCCAATACACCGAAAGCCTCCCGCATATGATCAGCTGGCTGCGTCTAATGAACTTTTGGAAACTGGCATTAAGGTTATTGATTTGGTTTGTCCTTTTGCCAAGGGAGGCAAAGTCGGTTTGTTTGGCGGTGCTGGAGTAGGAAAGACCGTAAATATGATGGAGTTGATTAACAACATAGCCACTGAACATTCAGGGTTGTCTGTTTTTGCAGGAGTTGGCGAGCGCACTCGAGAGGGAAACGATTTCTATTATGAGATGCAAGAGTCTGGCGTAGTAAACATAGAGGATCCGGAAAAATCAAAAGTAGCAATGGTTTACGGTCAGATGAATGAGCCCCCAGGGAACAGGTTACGTGTGGCATTGACCGGTTTAACAATGGCAGAAAAATTTCGTGATGAGGGTAAGGACGTACTCTTGTTTGTGGATAATATATATAGATATACACTTGCAGGCACCGAAGTATCTGCACTACTAGGTAGAATGCCCTCCGCGGTGGGCTACCAGCCTACCCTCGCAGAAGAGATGGGAGTTTTGCAAGAACGAATCACCTCCACAAAGATTGGATCAATAACATCCGTGCAGGCAGTGTATGTGCCCGCTGACGATCTCACTGACCCGTCACCTGCAACAACTTTTGCGCATCTTGACTCAACGGTAGTTTTGAGTAGAGATATTGCTTCGAAGGGTATCTATCCAGCAGTCGATCCTTTGGATTCAACGTCTCGTCAATTAGATCCATTGGTCATCGGACAATCTCACTATGAGGTTGCTCGGGGGGTTCAATCCGTGTTGCAAAGGTATAAAGAGCTTAAGGATATAATAGCAATTTTAGGTATGGATGAGCTATCTGAGGAGGATAAACTGTCAGTCGCCCGCGCCAGGAAGATTGAAAGATTTTTATCTCAGCCATTTAGTGTCGCTGAAGTTTTTACAGGATCTCCCGGAAAATATGTTTCTCTTAAAGACACCATTGCGGGATTCCAGGGTATTTTGGATGGTGAATATGATCATTTACCAGAACAAGCATTTTATATGGTAGGAACGATATCTGAAGCGTTAGAAAAATCTAAAAGTATGTAGATAAAAAAATAACAGAGGTAGGAAAGATGTTGTCTTCAGTTCAATGCGATATTGTGAGTGCAGATGAGGCATTGTTCAGTGGAAGTGTAAGTATGGTTATCGCGACAGGCAGCCTTGGAGAAATGGGTATCACACCAGGGCATACCCCATTGCTTAGTGATCTAAACCCAGGGCCAGTGAGATTAGTTATGAATGATGGAGAAGAAGAGATTTATTNTCTTTCTGGTGGATATATTGAAGTGCAACCAACCAGTATTTCAATTCTAGCCGATAGTGCAGTGCGGGCAGCAGATATCGATGAAGCCTCTGCAGCTGCCGCTGTAAAATCCGCAGAACAGCGCATTGTAGATCAGTCCAGCGATATTGATTTTAGTAAAGCCGCCGCAATGTTGGCAGAGGCGACAGCTCAGTTGCGAACTGTAAAAGCACTGCGAAAAAAGCTGGGTAACTAAAGCCAGGGTTTTTGTAATTAAGCTATGATATTGGCACCGAGATTGCCTTACAGAAATAAAAAATTTTTAACACTCATGTTGGTGTGTTTTTTAAACATGACATGTTGCAAAGGATTCCTTATATTTTTTCTTGAAGATCTTTAGGGTAGCTAACATAGATGTTGACACGGTTCGCACATGAATAAAGTTGACGTGGTTGTTTTAGCCGCGGGAAAAGGAACAAGAATGAATTCTTCGCTCCCTAAGGTCCTCCATAAGCTGGCGGGGCGGACCCTCCTTCAGCATGTCATATCCACAGTCAACTGCGTCTCAGACTGTCGAATCATTNTAATTACTGGACATAAAGCAGAAGCTGTGGAGAAATTTCACGCCCAAAGAAACTGCATTTTTGTTCGGCAGNCNGAACAATTGGGAACAGCNCATGCNGTTGCAATGTCCCTACCATATATACGTGATNTATCTAATGTTGTAATTTTATATGGTGATGTTCCACTTGTTAGCGTAAGTACAATCNANAAAATGATAGAAGCGGTTAAGGAAGGCCAAATGGGGTTATTGACTGCAGAAAAACATAATCCATCTGGNTATGGAAGAATCGTGAGTAATGAAGAGGGTAGTATCGAATCTATTGTTGAACATAGTGATGCCACTTCGAATCAGTTGAAGATAACTGAGGTTAACACAGGTGTTATGGCGATGAATTCGTTGCAGCTAAAGGATTGGGTCCCCCAAATAAGAAATAGTAACAAAAAAAATGANTATTATTTAACCGATATTATTGAAATAGCACGACTCAATGGGTGCTTCATCAAACGGATTCAACCCAACTCTAATATGGAGGTCGAAGGAATAAATAATAGAGAGCAACTGAGTCGATTAGAACGTTCATACCAAAAGTATTTGGCCAATGAATTCATGTCGGCTGGTAACTCACTTGCAGATTCCGATCGGTTTGATCAGAGAGGGGAATTAAAGACTGGCTTTGATAATTATATCGACGTAAATTGTATTTTTGAAGGAGAGGTTCAACTCGGTAACAATATTTCGATAGGACCTAATTGTCATATAATAAATAGCATAATTGATGATTATGTTGTAATTAAAGCTAACTCAATCGTCGATTCGTCCAGAATTAAAAGTGGCGCTACAGTGGGCCCCTTTGCTCGATTGAGACCAGGCACTCTTATTGGAGAGGGCTCGAGCGTTGGCAACTTCGTAGAGATTAAGAAGACCACTGTTGGACATGGAAGCAAGGTAAACCACCTTACTTACCTGGGAGATTCTACGATTGGTTCTTGCGCAAATATTGGCGCTGGAGCCATTACNTGTAATTATGATGGTAATGAAAAGCACGAGACGACCATTGGTGAGAACGTTTTCGTTGGATCAAATACCACCCTAGTTGCACCGATTGCTCTCTCGGACAATTCTTTCGTCGCGGCTGGTTCCACGGTCACCACCTCAGTTGCGGAGGGCCAGCTGGCAGTCGGAAGAGCTAAACAGCGTAACGTGACTGGATGGAAACCTCCAAAAAATAGTTAGGGGAANCTTGAGTGTATGTGCGGAATCATTGGTATGGTGGCGCAGCGTGATGCTTATGGGGTCTTAATCGAAGGACTGAGACGTCTCGAATATCGTGGATATGATTCAGCGGGGGTTGCATTAGTTGATGATAATCAGCAACTGCATGTTCGTAAGACGCAAGGCAAAGTTCGTGATCTAGACGCGCTGGTTACAAGTGATTTGATTGAGGGGCAGGTTGGGATAGCTCACACTCGTTGGGCGACACACGGTGTGCCAAATACGCTCAATTCTCATCCGCACATTTCTGGCGGTATTGCGGTCGCCCACAATGGAATAGTTGAAAATCATCAAACTTTGCGAAGTGAATTAATTGCATTGGGATATGTTTTTGTCTCAGAGACTGATACCGAAGTGATCGCTCACTTAATACATAAATACAGTAAGAGCAATGATAATTTGCTGAAAGCGGTTCAAGAAGCTGTAAAACAATTAGAGGGTGCATACGCGCTTGTTGTNGTNTCTGAAANGCATCCATTNTCTTTNATAGGTGTNCGTTCTGGAAGCCCATTGATTGTCGGAGTAGGTGTTGGAGAGTNTTATTTGGCATCAGACCAACTTGCACTGCGNCAGGTAACNGATCGATTTATATTTNTAGAGGAGGGCGATTCCATAGANTGTCGAGCAGATGGCATCAGCATTTTTAATGCCAACGGTAGTGTTGTGCAACGTCATCAAGAGCAGATGGGAGATAAGGACGCAGTGCCGTCCAAAGGAGANTATCGCCACTTTATGCAAAAAGAAATTTTTGAACAGTCGGATGCTCTAATCAGAAGCTTGCGGGGTCGGCTGGGAGAGATAGAGGTAAATGTAGNTGTTTTTGGTTACGGAGCCGATGATTTGTTTGGGCGTGCTGCATGCGTCCACATAGTGGCCTGTGGCACAAGCTTTCACGCCGGTTTAGTGGCAAAGCACTGGATCGAGAAAGATTGTGCGATACCCTGTTTAGTGGAAGTCGCTAGTGAATATCGATATCGTAGAGTCGCAATTTTTCCAAATACGCTTTTTGTAACACTTTCTCAGTCAGGCGAAACAGCGGATACACTNGCTGCATTGCGAAAAGCAAAATCTAGCAGATATCTTGGATCACTTTCTATTTGTAATGTTGCTAATAGCACTCTTGTCCGAGAATCGGATTTAGTCTTCTTAACGCAAGCAGGTCCAGAAATCGGTGTAGCNTCTACAAAAGCGTTTACAACACAATTAGTGGCATTAAGGTTGCTGTCAATGTCGTTAGCAAAATGTTTGTCTTTTAAAAAAATATTTGAATTTAAATATTTGGAGGATTTGCGCAATTTACCGATCTATTGTGACGCAGTTTTAAAGCTAGATAGCCGTATTAAAATTGTTGCAGAGCAATTTGTAGATAAAAACCATTCTCTTTTTTTAGGTCGCGGCGAACATTACCCGATCGCGCTTGAAGGAGCGCTGAAATTGAAAGAGATTTCATACATACATGCGGAAGCATATCCGGCGGGTGAGTTAAAGCATGGTCCTCTTGCTCTCATTGACGAGAATATGCCAGTAGTTGTAGTAGCGCCGACCAATGATCTATTGGATAAACTCAAGTCTAATCTTGCGGAAGTAAGAGCCCGAGGAGGTACTCTATTTTTGTTTGCCGATGCGAATGCCGGTTTTGAGGATGAGCCGGGGATAATAGTAATTAAGATGCCAAAAGTTCCCGAAAGTTTAAAATCTATTATTTACACGGTACCTTTACAATTGCTGGCTTATCATGTAGCCGTTTTAAAGGGAACTGACGTCGATCAACCGAGAAACTTAGCTAAATCGGTAACTGTCGAATAGATTTGGGTGTTACTGTTTAGACGACATACAACCTGAACTAAGATTCACCCTCACCTTACAATCAAATAACCTGATTCCAGATCAGAAATACTCTGTAAAACAGGAAGTAATGTATAAATTTATCAAATATCTACATGAAGTTGAGGGGTTGGGATATCGGAAGATTAGTAATAAGTTAAATCAATGGGGTATCAAGACTCATAGAGGTAAGACATGGTTTAATACCTCGGTATTTTCAGTCCTTAGAAGAAGAAAACAACGAGATATGAGGATATCTAAACAGAGGTTAGTTAAATATCCACCAAAGATCGGTCAAATGGAAATCAAATATAGTACAGATCAATAATTCGATCGTCGAAATGTACTGTTCATTACCTTAATATTGAACCCCCTATTCTACTACCTTAGAAAACTCCTAGATTCAACACTTTAGATATCCTATATCAAGGGGGTATTGAACAAAACAGTTACTAATT
This sequence comes from Porticoccaceae bacterium, assembly GCA_002720735.1. Taxonomy (GTDB): domain Bacteria; phylum Pseudomonadota; class Gammaproteobacteria; order Pseudomonadales; family Porticoccaceae; genus TMED48. The sequence continues at coordinate 687 of PBJN01000013.1, read as the reverse complement.
TAATTTTTTCATTGTTTATACAATCTGAGAGTTCAATTTGTATGAATACTTTCATGTATCTACGAAATTGAACTCAACAACAAACCTCTAAGTGGTTACACACTAATTTTAATATTCTAAGAGGGATATTCCTTACATACCACTTTACTGATGTTCTTGGGTTTAATAAGAGTTTCGATACTAGGTTGATATTAGAGAAAGTAAATAAACGATTCCTCAGGAAGTTAGAGAAGAAGTTGGGATTCAATGATAGAACGAGATTAAACAGGTTGGTTTTTATAGAGAAAGGTAAGTTTAGAAATCATACTCATATGATGGTTGAAACACCCATTCATATCTCAAATGTGGGTATGTTAAAGAACATTAAGGAATCTGTAGATTCCAATAATAGAATCGTATCTTTTGAAGTAAAACCTATTAGAGAAAAACAAGAATTAATTCATTACCTCACGAAAGAGGTAACAGAACAGAATAGTGATTGTATTGATGAGAAAAACACGTTCATAAAGAAACAGATGAATGTATTTTCGAATCCAGAAACGGTGTAGATCGATTGAGACTACGGTAAACCCAATTGTTATTTCTCTCAGAATACGATTTTTTAAAGATCGTAATAATTGAGTATTGTTTTTAAAAAATCAAAGAATACAAATCAGGATATAAATAAACATATGAAAACACTAAAAC
>PBJN01000012.1 GCA_002720735.1 Porticoccaceae bacterium | reverse complement strand
ATAGACTACCCCGTTAAATTATATTTTGGTTGTAGTGGTCTAGATGCATATCTGTATCAATTGCCCTATGTTTTACTTTGGATGAGGCCAGCCCAATCCAAAGGCAAGCAACTACAAACAATAAGCCCGTCGTGACAAGTAACAATTCCATGGCGTAGTGTTTATCATATTTTTCTAATTAGTATGCTGTTAAAAAGTCAAGAGTCTGGAATAATTTTCGCATCACCAACTGTTAAAAAAATCGTTATGTGCAAGAGTTCAAAAACTAATTTTGTCTTCCGCAAAATATAATACCTGCCGACGGATGACTAATCTCTCATGGAGTTGTGATTTTGATGATATCTAATCCAGTAAAAAGTGCATGCCCTCATGATTGCCCAAGTACGTGCTTACTCGAAATTGAGAGGCTTTCGCCAAAGACCTTGGGAGTTATCAAAGGTGCTAAGAACCTTCCTTTTACAGGTGGAGTGATCTGTGAGAAAGTCAGCAGATATGCTGAGCGATTTCATCATCCTGCGCGGCTAAGATTCCCCATGCGGCGAGACGGCAAAAAAGGGGATGGGGTGTTCACTCGAATTGACTGGGAAGAAGCTATTGAAATTATCGTTACCAATTTTAAAAAAATAACGCAGGATTTTGGTGCAGAGGCAATTTGGCCGTATCATTCGGGCGGCACTATGGGCATCATTCAAAGGTATGGTATGGGAAGGCTATCCCGTGTTTTAGGGTGCTCTGGCATTAAAAATACGATATGTGTTACACCAGCTGCGGCGGGTTGGCAGGCCGGCGTCGGATGTCAGCGGGGGGTAGATCCGCTCGAAATTCAACAATCAAAATTCATTGTTGTGTGGGGAGGTAACCCTGTACATACAAATGTAAATCTTATGCAACATATTCAAAAGGCACGAAAGAATAATAATGCTAAGTTAGCGGTCGTTGATGTCTATGAGACCTCAACGATGAAGGTTGCCGATATAGGCTTAGTTCTAAAACCAGGTACGGACGGGGCACTAGCATGCGCTATGATGCATGTTATGCTCTCAGAAAATTTGGTGGACCGTGATTATTTGTCAAAATTCTCTGACTTCGACCAGGATGTTGCAAATCACTTGAAAGACAAAACACCAAGCTGGGCATCATCAATTACGGGTCTTTCGAAACACGAGATTGAGGGTTTTGCAAGGACGTTTGGTTCTATAAAAAAGACTTTTTTGAAGTTAGGTGTAGGGTTCACTAGAGCGCGAAATGGGGCATCTAATATGCATGCGGTGACCTGTTTGCCTGCAATAACGGGTTCATGGAAATACGAGGGTGGTGGAGCTCATTTTGCCAATTTTGATATTTGGGGTTTAAATACAAATACAGCACACGCTGGTGATGTTGAGGATAAATCTAAAAGATCGCTTGATCAATCTCGTATTGGCGCAATCCTTTGTGGTGATGATACTTCGATTAAATATGGGCCTCCCGTCAAGGCAATTTTAATACAAAACGCAAACCCCGCCTTAGTTGCACCGAACTCAAAGAAAGTACGGCGAGGCTTGTCGCGAGAAGATTTATTCGTTTGTGTGCACGAACACTTCAAAACGGAAACCGCGCGGTATGCTGACCTCTTACTCCCTGCAACAATGTTCGTAGAACACGACGACCTCTATATGGGATGGGGGCATACCGGATTAACGATCGGAAAACAGATACTAGAGCCCTCCGAAGAATGTTTGAGCAATGCCCAATTAATTAATATTCTTGGAAGAAGATTAGGAGCAGACCATGAAAGTTTTCATTTATCGGATAGAGAGCTCGTCGACGAGACTTTGGTAGCTTCGGGTAAAGGGACACTCAGTACCTTAGAGAAAGAAAGCTGGGTGGATTGCAGACTAAGTTTCGATGATTCCCACTTTCTAAATGGGTTTGGTCACCCAAATGGCCTATTCAAATTCAAACCCGACTGGCAAGAAATTGGGCCTTTAGCAAATGATATACCGGAGATGCCTGATCACTGGAACAACTTAGATGCAACCCAGCAAAACAAACCATTTAGATTAGTCACAGCACCCGCTAGGTCATACCTCAATTCATCATTTACTGAGACTAAGGGCTCGCAGAAAAGAGAAGGTATGCCAAAAGCACTAATCCATCCATTTGATGCAGAGAATTTAGGGATACTTGACGAAAGTATGGTTTTTATTGGAAACGAAAAAGGTACCATAACATTGATGGCGAAAGTACTAGACACTGCTCAACCGGGAATAGTAATAGCTGAGGGAGTGTGGCCTGATCATTTCTACCGAAACAAGATGGGAATTAATCAGCTGATATCAGACGAAGCGATTGCACCGAACGGTGGCGTTCCATTCCACGATACAGCAATTTGGTTAAGGGCTAGTGGCGCGTGCCCTTAATAACGTCAAATACGCAGGTCTTTCAATTTCTCTGCTTCGCGGCTTAGTATTGAAACATAAAACGAGTGGGTGTCTGTTATTGATTTTTTCAATTATCATAAAACCAATTAACTTTAGTCATCGAGAACTTTTGAATGGAGTATGCAGCAAATAGTTTTGCATATATAACTTTTTCTGACAATTGATTATTAGGAACATAATGTGAGTAGCGATATAAACAGCAATAGAATTTATAAATCTCTGAGAGAGATACCTGCGCAGATTGATAAAAATTCTGATAATATCCCACGGAGCAGGGCAAGGTATTTCAATTCAGGAAATGCGTTTATGATTGGGCAATCTGAAATACCTGATTTTGTTTTTGAAGCGGAGCCAAAGAAAGCGTTTTCAGATACTACACCAACATGCTTGATCCCTTGCGATATATCTGGCCAACTTCGATGCGATTATCCGGCCACGTCGCCTTTGATACTGGTTTATTATGCTCGCATTAATTCCGGTGAAACGCTTCCTACATTTTTTAATGCAAGCGGGGCCCTGCTATATATTATATCCGGTTCAGGTGAAACATCCTGTGGAGACGAATTTATAGGCTGGGGAGAAAGTGATGTGTTCCTTATGCCAGGAGGAGAAAAACAACTTCATACAGCTGGCAGCGAACCAGCAATTTTATGGATTGCGACGAACAAACCTCAGTTAGCATTTGAGAACTCTTACATCAGAAATGGTGACTTAGTGCCAGGTTTGGTTCATTATCCGTCTAAAGAAATAGACCGTCAGTTTGACTTGATCTATCGCGTAGACACCGATCAAGAGATATCCGGATCAGCTGTTATGTTCTCAACTTCTAACCAAGAGCTCAATAGAAATATACTTCCGACCTCAACGGCTGGTATAAATTCTCTTCCACCGAAGGCAAAGCAGCGGGCTCACAGACATAATTCCATAGCGATATCGCTGGTGATAAGCGGTGAAGGTTGTTTTTCATTAATAAATGGAGAGAAAAAAGAATGGCGACGTTGGACTACTATGATCACGGCTCCCGTCTCTGTCCATTCTCATCATAATGAGGGGAACAACGCAGCAAAATTTTTAATCGTTCAGGATGCGGGGGTATATTCCTATACAAGAGCCATGGGATTTGAATTTGTAGATGATCAAAATCTGCATTAGCACCTATCTTTAAGGTTTCTGCGGGTTCGTTGTGAAACATCTTTTTTATGAAATGGTTGTAATGCACCGCTCGACCTCAACATTTTTAGGCAACCAGAAAACGTCACCATCTGATTTTAATCGTTTTTGAGAAGCGGCCGAATCTCCTGGCCAAAAGTCTTTATACCAATTTCAAAATCGTTCCAGCTGAATATGAAACCATCGGGTTTGGTTTGATCAATAATCTCGTTAATTTTGATAGCAACTGTTTTAGGCGTTCCATAAATTACCGGTATAATGTTGAAAGCGGCGTTGCCTTCTTCTAACTTTTTTTCTAATGAACTTAGATGTGCTTCGCTGGTGCCCCCTTTATTTGTGTCATAACTGGCACTTCTAATCTGATTTGAAATTGCTTCTAAATCGGCCTGACGAATTATATCTTGTCCTATATGATATGCCTCAGCATCCGTCTTGCCAGTTATAATATGGAATAGTAGAACCGTTCCATAACTACGCTTTATTCTCGACTCTTTGTCTTCATTTAATTTTTTGAGTACCTGCGGGTGGCCAAAAACGATCCTGTTTGTGGCGTGCACCTCACAGAATTTTATACCACTAGGAGATTGTCCAGCACTAAATATTGGAATGTCGTGATCTGGTGTTGGTAAACAACTACAATCTTCCAGCTGCCAGAACTTACTTTTTCGAGAGCTTTTGCCGTTTACCCACAGATCGTTTAATATATTGAGGTACTCAGTTGCAAAGTCATAACGATTTTTATAATAGAACTCCCCCGGCCAAAGGCCCATTTGCTCGTACTCTGGGCGGTTCCAACCAGTAACAACATTTAAGCCAACTCGGCCCTCGCTGATATTCGACAAAGTTGACATCATTCTCGCTGTGTATGCTGGATGCACGGCTAACATTCCTATTGTTGGTACAAATAGCAAGTTTTTAATCTCGGCGGCTAATGCGCCAACAAGCGTAAAAGGTTCCAAACATTCGTCCCAATAACCTGTAGCGCCTCCAAATCCTCTAAACTTTATCATCGGTAGCAGAAACGAAAACTGTTGTCGCTCTGCCTCAATAGCTATTGACCGTTGATGTTTATAGGTAGGTGCGTAAGACCCTATGGCTTTTGATACGACATATCCATTGCTGCCATTCGGCATAAACACTCCAAATTCCACACGACCTCCAAAAATTTCTTTTAAGATTTTTTAGTTAAGTCAAGATTATAAACCCTCTGTAAATTTTTAAAAAATAATCTTGTGCTTGTCACACTATTTAATCTCTGTTTTAAGAAATTTTTATTCACCAGATATTTTACAAATTCTAAATGCGCGTTAATTTGCCCATGCCGAATGATAATANAAAATCNNTTATTTTCGGATCAGGTAAAAATTTTTTTGAGCGCTCAGTGTTTCATACGGTAAGCCATGTNAAAAAGTTTTNTGGNAAACTTTTGTAATCATTGTCGANAACGTCAGCGTTCTGTTGCATTAGTCACATATTTTGAGCAGTTGCCAGTCTCTCGTTCCAGAAATACAAGTTTCATGTGCAANTTACTCANAATAGNAAAATTTTTCATTTAGGAGCTATCCCAAATAAAAAAGTGATAACGGCTACTCGGGCATCCAAAAAAAAGGTCTTCGACAGAATGCTTGAAATTTCAATTATTTTGAGGTAATCGTTCAACAAGGATGAAACGATAAACTAGGGGAAAATATGCGCGTCCAAAAAATGCATCCGGTAATTGGTTTGGAAATTCTCGACCTCGATCTATCTAACCCGCTACCCGACGAAAGCTTTAAACAAATACGCGCGGGACTAAACGAATACAGTCTAATACTGATACGCAATCAAAATCTCACAGAAGAGCAGCATGTAAACTTTTCTAAAAGATTTGGAAACTTGATGACGCACGTTTTAACACAATATCTTACTACTCCCTATCCGGAACTTTATGTGCTGTCAAATAAGTCAATTAATGGAAAGCCAATTGGCAATCATAAAGAGGGTTGGAACTGGCATTCTGATTGGTCCTACTATGAAGTTCCTTGTTTGGGCTCTGTTTTGTATGCCAGAGAGGTCCCACCAGAAGGTGGGGATACTCTATTTTCATCTATGTGCGCGGCTTACGAGGCGCTTGACGACAATTTCAAGAAAAGACTGCTCGGGCTCGAAGCGGTCCATTCCTATGTTGGCTATTTTGGGAAGGCTTTTAAGGACCGTGCTCCCTTATCCGACGCGCAGAGGGCGAGGACACCTGATGTTACTCACCCTATAGTTAGGACTCACCCTGAAACGGGTCGGAAATCGCTTTATGTGGGAGAAGATATAATAAGCCATATTATCGGTCTCGAGAAAGGTGAAAGCGCCGATTTACTGGCGCAGTTAAATGCTCATGCCGTCTCCGAGGAATTTGTGTACAGGCACAATTGGCGAGAGGGTGACTTAATTATTTGGGACAACAGATGCACCATGCATTGCGCTACTCCCTACGATGATCAGAAGTATTTTAGAGTTATGCATCGCGCTACAATCGAGGGCGTGGATCGACCACGGTAATGTCCAAAATATTTCTACAAGTGCCGATCTTTTGGCGAAACGGCATTTTTAAATGGTTCTCTCTCAACGATTTGACTGAACCACATAGATACCCCGCGGGGAAAGTCGAAGCCTGACTTAAATAAGGTCCAGCGGTATAGGGTAGCTGCGGCAGGTATATCCGCGATTGTAAAACTATCGCCCACTAACCAACAGCGATTATCTAAAACTTTCTCGAGCACATTGAGCGATTTGTGCACACGTNTGTGGGCTTCCTCTACAATAACAGGGTCCCTTTTTCCCGGGGGTAATCTTACAAGGTGCATAACTAAATGATGAAGTTGAGGCTCTAGCACTTCGTTGGTCCAGTTAATCCAGCTTATTGCTTTCGGAATATCTTGGATACGCCCCGCTATTAATTTGTCAGGGGAATGTTGAATNGCGAAGTGAACTAATATTGCGCCCGAGTCCCAGATTATTTGATCATTGTCTTCGATAGTTGGGATAGCACCAGTTGGGTTCAGGTTTAAATACCAGTCNGTTTCGACAACCCCGAAAGGTTNNACGCCCCGCGAAATGTGGCCGTTGGGTCCCATTGTTGCACTCGCTAATTGAAGCGAAACATCTATGTTAGCTTCGTAAGCCGCCCACAATATTCGNTGTGTGCAGATCGAACTTTCTCTACCCCATATTTTTATCGGCATATACCCAAACTCCGGATCTTTTCTAATTTCAAAACTACCTGCTTGGTAGCAAAATAGGTTGCTTGCATCCCATTAAAAACGCAAAAACGTTAGTCGCTACCTTTATCATCTAACGCTTGAGTGCAATAATTTAATAGTTCAACTGAGACTTATTACAACAAGAAAACGCCAGGGCTACAAATATTTAAAAATGAGAAAGCATATTACTGCTGCTTACGCACCTTACCAAAATAATAAAAATCTACAGTGAAAGAGCGGATTTTAATCGGACGGCGGCAAGTGAGTTAATTATTGCACTGCTCATAGTAAAAAAAAACACTGCCCAAGTGGACTTGGTCATCTCTACAGTGNTAGCNTANTGNTTGAAGGANCAGTGGGCTAATCCTTCCAGCCACACAATCATTTGACGGAGATATCATGAAGACCTTACATAAAAAGTTTCGGAGTGGACTGTCGCTCCTAGCATTAGTTGCCTTGGCTTTGTTGCCAGGATTCAGCGTGGAAGCGGATACTCCTGGCGTCAGCGATAAGGAAATAAGAATTGGCGCTTTTGGTCCATTTGGGGGGCCAGTCTATCTATACGGTAAGCTNGTTATGAATGGCGTTGAAGCTGTCTTTGACGAAGTTAACGAAAAAGGCGGTATAAACGGTCGCAAACTAGTTTTGGTTAGAGAAGACGACAACTGTAAGCCAGAAGGAGCAATAGCCGCAGTTAAGAAGTTAGCGTATCAAGAGAAGGTTTTTGCTATCATTGGTGGAGCATGCTCCAATGCTACGCTTGCAGCAACACCTGAACTGGTGAAGTCGGGTGTGCCTATGGTGGTAAATTCAGCGGTCGCCGATGCGATAACGACCCCGCCGAAAAAAAATATTTTTACCACTCAGCTCACATCCTCAATTGAGAGCAGAGCCCAAATTGATTTTGCATTGGCTAAGGGTTTTAAAAAACTGGCAGTTGTCAGAATGACGGACGCTTGGGCAATGGCGCGTTATAACCCATTGATAGAATATGCTAAGAAAAAGGGTGTAGAATTTGTGGAAAATGTCGAATTGCAAATCGATGCGCCTGATGCAACGCCACAAGCGCTCAAGCTGAAAGCTTCAGGGGCTGAGGCAGTGATAATGATTCTGTATGCCAAGCCCGGAGCCGTTATGGTCCGAGATGCATTAAAGATTGGGTATAAGCCATTTTTTGTCGGGCAAACCGCGATAAATGACTTTGCAGCATTCCAGGAACAAGTAGGAATTCCCAATGCCCTAGCTAGCTTTGCAACCATCACAGCAGTTAAGTATCAGCCGACTGACCCGAAAATGGAGCGCTGGACCAGTCGCATCAAAAAGTTATTTCCTAATGATAAGCTTTCTACATTTAACATGAATGGAATCGGTAGTGCTGAGGTTATGGCCGAAGCTATAAAAGCAGCAGGAGCAGATTTGACACGTGAAAAGTTTTTAACAGCACTGGGCCAGGTTAAGAATTTTAAAAGCTCAGTTTATGCTGGAGATATAACTTGTGAAGCTCCTTCAAGTCATCAATGTAACCAAAGTCCAGGTTGGTTAGCGTTGGTCGATGGGAAAATAACATTACTTGAATAGTAATAACTGAAATTGCTCATAGCCGATTATTGGAATTGATGTGGATTGAGTGATTAAATGGCAGGGCTAGGGCTAATAAGTATTGTAACCCTAGCCCCAACCGTTTGTGCTTCTCTTTCGCTTTGGATAAAATAAATGGAAATGTTTTCATATCTTCTGGCAACTGGGATAACAACGGGCGCCCTTTATTCACTGGTGGCACTGGGAATTGTTGTTATTTACAAAGCTACAGAAGTCGTTAACTTCGCCCACGGGGAAATGTTTATGTTAGGTGGTTTTTTTGCTTACACCTTCCATGTAATGTTTGGGTTACCTTACGTTCTGTCATTAGGATTATCGGTAGTTGTCGCTTTTTTATTAGGCGTTGGAATAGACAGAATTGCCTTCAGGCCGCTGATGGAGCGAAACACACTGGTAAGTGTTCTTCTTGCGATGGTGGCAATGTCGTTTATTTTAAAGGGCGCCGCCCGTGAACTTTGGGGAGGCAAAGGTGATTACCTTCCCTTTCCCCCTTTGGTATCGCCAGAACCAATAATGTTTGGCGGAATAATGGTCATGTCCCAACAGTTAGTGGTGATGTTAGCCGCCTTCGCGATAATGATCTTATTTATAGCTTTTTTCAAATACACACGAGCTGGTAAGTTTATGCAAGCAACCGCTGATAACAACAAAGCAGCCAAACTAATTGGTCTCCGAACAGATCGCGTCTATATGTATACATTTGGGGTTGGGGCGGCTGTAGCCGGTGCTGCCGCCGTTTTGATGGCTCCTCTTACACTACTTTATCCTGATATAGGTTTTGTGCTCTTCATTAAAGCGTTTGCTGCAGCAGTGTTGGGGGGGCTTTCCTCCGTGGCTGGCGCAATTGTGGGCGGGTTGATTATCGGAGTTATTGAGCAGCTAGCTGCAGGGTATATTCACACAAGTATGCAGGAGGTGGCAGCGTTCATAGTAATAATTATCGTGATGGTTTTCATTCCGAACGGTTTACTCGGTCAGAAAAGCGTAAGGAAGGTTTAATGTATCGGCAGCTAGTGAGCAAGCAGGCCTTCTTAGTAGCTCTTTTTGGCAGTTTACTTGTTATCCCGTTTTTTGCAAACGACTACGATCTTTATATCGCAAATTTTATTTTAATATACATTATTCTGGCGCAAGGCCTGAACCTTTTGATAGGTTTTGCTGGTCAATTAGCCTTTGCTAATGCGGCAATGTTTGGTATTGGCGCTTACGGCACAGGACTTTTGATGAAACATTTTGGATGTCCTTTTTGGTTGGCGGCGCCCAGCGGCATTGCAATAGCTATGGGTGCTGGGACATTGTTAGCGTTACCAGCTTTGCGACTTAGCGGAATTTATCTCGCGCTAACAACTCTTGCCTTTGCGCAATTTACGCTTTGGTTAATGATGAATTGGACACCAGTAACGTTCGGAGCTGGTGGCTTCGTCCCTCCTCCGATAGATTTCTCTCCATTACCTTTAACTCAACCAGTAGCTATGTATTTTCTATCATGGATAGCCGCATTGGCTCTATTTTTTGTGGCTAAAAATGCTATGGAGTCACCGATTGGTCGGGCTTTTACCGCTATACGAGATCATGAGATTGCCGCCCAATCCCTAGGTATCGACCTCTATCGGTATAAGACAATGGCTTTTGCTATGTCTGGCTTTTTTGCAGGGACGGCTGGAGTACTTTACACTGGCGTTCTTGGTTTTGTGGGACCGGAAAGCTTTGATCTATTGCAGATGGTTATTCACAAAGCAGCGCTAGTTCTAGGTGGTATAGGCTCGATAATGGGCGCTGTACTAGGGGGTGTTGCACTAGGTGTGATACTGGAAATAGTTAAAGAAATCAAATTCTCCATTGAAATAGCTTTTGGCACACTTTTGCTTGTTTTCATACTATTCCAACCAAACGGACTAGTTGTTTTTTTAAAGCAATGGCTGCCAGGGTGGAACGAGAAATTACATTACACATCTCGTAAGACGAACAACAAAAATGGGCCTAAATCAGTCGAAAAACATGAGAATACAAAATCTAGCCTTAAGTCGTCTGAGTGAGTCATAGATGAACCCAGCGCTTATAGTTGAAAACGTTTCTTTATCTTTCGGTGGTGTGCAGGCACTGGACGACGTTAGTATAGAATTTCCAAAGGGACAGATTATTGGGATAATTGGGCCAAATGGAGCAGGAAAAACAACGCTTTTGAATGTGGTATGTGGTATAGCTTCCCCCACAAACGGCGAAGTCTACCTGGACGGACTTACCCTTACAGATAAAAAGCCAAATAATATTGCAGCCTTAGGCATAAGGAGAACGTTCCAAACCTCCCAACTTTTTCCTAGCATGAGTGTTCTCGAAAATATGATGACAGGGTTACATATGATGAGTGGAGCTGGTCTCTTCGGTTCCATATTCCGAACACGTAAAATGCGAACAGAAGAAGAGGAAATGCGGCAAAAGGCACTTGAAGCTTTGGATTATGTTGGTTTCGCTGATTTTGCCGATCGACCTGGAAATGCATTATCTTTTGGACAACAGCGTATAATAGAAATTGCAAGAACCCTAATTTTTGAGCCAAAGGTGGTTCTGTTAGATGAACCGGCTGTCGGATTATCAGTTACTCGAGTTGCAGAACTTGAAAGTCTTNTAAAAAAGATACGTGATGAGCGAGGAGTTACTCTCATTATGATAGAACACGTGATCAGACTAGTTATGGGTGTATCAGATAGAATAATTGTTTTGAGTTCTGGTAGGAAAATCGCAGAGGGAACGCCAGAAGAAGTGAGAAACAACCCAGAAGTGATAGAAGCTTATTTAGGGCATCAAAAACATGCTTGAAGTCGCTAATTTAAATGTATGGTATGGTGTTACCGAGGTGCTCCGTGATGTCAGTTTCAGTGTGCCCGAGAACAAGATTATAGCNTTACTAGGGGGTAATGGCTCGGGAAAAACAACAGTATTGAATACGCTGTCTGGGTTGCTNACACCCCGCGCGGGNTCGATAACTTTTGGTGGAAAGTTGGTAACTGCAAAATCCTCTCATGAGATGGTTAACCTTGGAATNGTNCANGTGCCACAAGGNAGGGAAGTNTTCGCAAATATGAGTGTGCGAGANAACTTAGANCTTGGNGGNGCGAGCATAAGAAATAGAAGNCAAATNAGCNNTGANATAGAANNAATGTTTAGTATGTTTCCACGATTAAANGAGCGATCACGTGAAAGGGCAGGTTCACTATCGGGAGGAGAGCAACAAATGGTTGCGGTTGCACGAGCAATGATAGCAAGGCCTAAGCTGCTTTTGATGGACGAGCCGTCAGTTGGTCTAGCGCCCAAGATAGTCGATGAAATCATAGCAACAATTAAAACGCTAAGGGACCGTGGTTTAACCATTCTTATAGTCGAGCAAAATGTAGGCGTGGCCGCTGCGGTGGCAGAGGAAGCTTTCGTGCTAAAAGATGGAGCAATTGGGCACCATGGGCCAGCGGCGGAGCTTATGCAGAACGAGGAAGTATTAAAATCTTATCTGGGACGATGAAACGACTAAATTATATACGAAATTATAAAAGTTTTTGTGAGAGGATGTATGGACCTACAATTGAAAGGGAAAAGCGTTTTAATAACTGGTGCATCTAAAGGAATCGGTAAAGCCTGCGCAATTGCGTTTGCAAAAGAGAGAGTTGCGACAATCCACGCTGTAGCCAGGTCTAAAGATGAATTGGAAAACTTATCAAAAAATATTCAAGAAAGTTACGACGTGGATGTAAAGATACATCCACTGGACGTAACCGATAAGGCTTTAAGGGATAGTTTGATTAGCAATACTCGCGACATAGATATTCTTATCAATAACGCGGGTGCAATTCCATCAGGCTCCATTTACGCAGTTTCAGAGGAAGCTTGGCGAAAAGGCTGGGAACTCAAAGTTTTTGGTTATATAGAAATGACAAGAGCGTATTATACTATATTCAGAGAGCGCGGCTTTGGCGTGATTTTAAATGACATAGGTAACTCCGGAGAAAATCCGGACTTCGATTATGTGGCTGGATCTACTGGAAATAGCGCCCTTATGACTTTTACTAAAGCAATAGGCGGGACAAGTTTAGATTATGGCGTGCGAGTTCTGGCGGTTAACCCAGGGCCTGTAGACACAGGGCGAATGGAAAAGATGTTAAGGCAGAGGGCTGGGGTTATCCTCAATGATGAAGGACGTTGGGAAGAGCTTTTAGGGCGGTTTCCTGGAGGCAGAGCTTCCACCCCTGAAGAAATAGCGAACGCGATCGCTTTCCTATCCTCTCCCGTTGCATCCTATATCAATGGATGTGTGGTAACTGTTGATGGTGGTATAAGTGCCCGAGGGTCCGTTGTGTAAGAAAAAAAGAACTAGGATGGGTTATGGCTTTTGCGACTACGAAAGATGGATTGACGCTCTACTTTGAAGAAACTGGTTCTGGGATCCCAGTTCTATTTATTCATGAATTTGGTGGCGATCACCGAGATTGGGAGCCACAGATGCAACATTTTGGAAGTACTTACAGGTGTATCTCATATGCGGCCAGAGGGTACCCACCATCGGACGTTCCAAGCGAGTTATCGAATTACAGTCAAGAGTTAGCGGTTGACGACGCTATAGCGGTACTAGATCACTTAGAACTAGAATCAGCTCATATCGTTGGATTATCAATGGGTGGCTTTACCGCTATCCATATGGGTATAAAGTATCCTGAAAGGTGCCTTTCTCTCTGCGTGGCGGGGTGTGGATATGGTGCTGAGAAAAAGTATGAAGAATATTTTAAAAATGTGTCACTCGAGGTAGCAAAAAATTTTGAAGAACAAGGGGCAAAAGAGTTTGCGAAGATATACTCTTTAGGCGCTTCACGTGTTCAGTTTCAAAACAAAAATCCGCGGGGCTGGGAAGAGTTTGCTAGACGGCTGTCAGAACATTCGTCACAAGGTTCCGCACTGACAATGAGGGGCGTTCAAGCGCGACGTCCCTCGCTTTACGATTTTGAAGACGATTTGAAATCAATGACCGTCCCAACACTTATTGTTAATGGCGATGAAGATGATCACTGTCTTCAAGTCGGACTTTATCTTAAGCGAGTAATTCCCGCGTCTGGTTTGCTAATACTACCGAAAACCGGTCATACGTTAAATCTCGAAGCGCCCGAGATTTTTAATGTTCGTTTATCTGAATTTCTCAATTTAGTATCAAATAAGAAGTGGCTGCCTCGAGATCCAAGAGCTAACCCAGAACAGGTAATGAGGACAGATTAAAAATATAAAAGGCACTAATCAGTTTGCGGAAAACTGAAGTAACTTACGGAGATTTATTCTTCGAAACGTTTATTAGCAATGCTGGTTTAGGCATCAAGCATTGAGTGCGGTGCAAATCACACCAATTAATCAAACGAAGTCTTTCAACGATGGCATCTTATGGCGGTCCTCAGGATCTACCCAGCCTTTAAAATTCGGTTTACGTTTTTCGGCGAAGGCAGCACGAGATTCCATACGGTCACTCAAGTCTCCATGTTGATGTAAAGCATCTGCGAGCAAATCCTGCTGTTTGTTGGTATTTGGGCGTATTTGGCGCATCATGTGTACAGTGTTAACGCGAGCAGCGGGGGGAAGCGTTAACAAATGCTCGCCCATTTCTAGTGCTGTGGGTATAAGCTTCTGAGGCTCGACAACCCGGTT
>PBJN01000011.1 GCA_002720735.1 Porticoccaceae bacterium | reverse complement strand
ATTTTAAATGGAGCTATTTCTCTAGTACGTGCAGCTTCTGATAAGAATGTGGCAATGGGTACCCACACTCAAGATTTACTGAGGGAATTAAGTGAAAATGTGTAATCGTTTTGGTCAGATATAAAAAAAAGACACTTTCATTTTAGACTTATATCGGCAAATGATTAACCAAGATATGCCATTAATATTTTAAGTATATTTGCTTTATACTCTAAGTGAGCTTAGCGTCTTGGTCAATGTGCTATGATTATGGTTTGCGAAATCTTAACGTCATTCGATCACTTTCTCCTATTGCTAGATACTTTTCCTTATNTTGATCGCCCAAACGCATAGAGGGCGGTAAAGTCCAGACACCTTTTTCATAATCCTTCGTGTCTCTGGGGTTTGCGTTAATCTCGGACTTTGCTTCCAGGAAAAAACCGGCTTTTTCAGCAATTGAAATAACATAATTTTCTGAAACGTATCCGGTTGAACTCTTTCCAGCCAAGGGGGTTTCATCATCTGCACGATGTTGCACCACTCCGAGTATTCCACNTGGTTTAAGTGCTTTGAAGAACAGTTTAAAAGCAGAAAGTTCTTTTCTATTCCTCATCCACCCGTGAATATTTCTAAATGTAACAATTGCATCCACGGAAGCATCAGGGACTGTGAGTTTACCGCTGCCNGCATCAAAGATTTGGATAGATACATTTGAGAAGAGATCTTGATCAGAATCTATGAGTTTACGAAAGTTTCTTAATGAATTTTGGTGATATTTGCTGGGTGAGTCAGGATCAAAATGCGCGGCTATCAAATTTCCGTTTAGATAACCCGCTAAATATTCCGTATACCAGCCTCTACCTGGAGAAATTTCTATCACAGTCATTTCAGGATTTAATCCGAAGAAAGCAATGGTCTGATCTGGATTCCTATATTTGTCTCGAGCGGTATCCCGATAAGCACATGCATCGAAGCTTATCAAAGATAGCGTGATTACAGAAAGTATTGAGCTGTAAAACATTAGATATGGTTTCATACAAATTTACCTTATTCTGCCGCTATGTAAAATTAGCCAACATAAGTTCTTTCTAGAAATTCGAACGGTTGACACCTGTGAAACAATAGTACTGGTTTTAAACGCATAAATTCATCAGGCGAGTTTTCTAAATGCCTTCTTGTATCCAAATATGATCTCTTAGTTTGTAGCCATCTTAGAGTNGTTTTTATTTTGTAGTAAAGGAANTAATAATTCAAAGTTAAGACGATTTTTTTGTGTAAAAGTTTGGCTAAGAGGTTGACCCCAAGACCAAGGTAAAGCATTTTTCCTNCATAATTGTCTGTGTCAGCGGTCTGTGTAGGGGCGAAAACTAGAAGATTTCTACCTGAAATTTTATTTTCATCATTAAATTTTAACTTAGCTGATACAGATAATTACCGAGTAAATTAATATTGCAGCCNTGTGTTAAAGAAGTGCTCGCTATCAAACGTCCAATCATTTAAAGCTACTCGCAGCTTCTGTGGGAGCCTGATTTCCTCAAATCAAGTTATCGTTAACTTGTTTCACGTTAGTGATACCAATTTCCAACCTCGACGCGCCATTCCACGGTTGTATTGTGTATGGAAGAACCATCTCTGTTATTTGTCCCACTGGGTTTACAGCAATGTCTTCGNCATCTTTTTGGCTAAACGATCTTTTNAAGAGTAATTTCTCCATGCCACCTAGATTGCCTATCCTCTTTTAGACTGATAAGTGCANTAATCATTAAATCGCAAAAATCACTGGAGGATGTACTAAAACTACCTACTAAATTTTGACTTATCATTGCTTGACCAGTACTTAAATTCATATTTTTTGAGACATAATTAATCATCGTCATTTGCATTTCCATCTTTTTNAATATAACTGACATCTATTCTGGCTGAGTGCCAAAAGCTCTGGGCATTACCAGCACATCAGCAACTGAAATAGCATTAACGTTGAAAATTTTGTCAAACATTTCCAAATGATTCTGTCGTGCTGATATCATCCACTCACCTTTTTTATGNTAGTGGTNAAGTATTACTCTAATGGGGGCATGGACAATGGTTCTCTGAGTGCCTACATAATCGCCGATCACATTAGGTCCCAGCGTTATTTAAAGGCATCAAAAGAAACCTTATAGAGATCCCTAAAAAATTTATTTTAAAAGTGTAATTGGATTGACTCTAATTACTATACCTAAGGGGGTACTGTCTTTAGCTTTTTTGGTACACTGAGGTTATGTCAAATCCATGCCATNAAAAAAGAATTGCCTCATTACGGAGGGTGATAGGCCAGATAAATGGGGTTATCAGGATGATAGAGTCGCGGGAATACTGCATTGACATACTTAATCAGACTAAAGCTGCGAAAAATGCTCTGAANACCATTGAAGCTAAGATCCTCGAAACGCACTTATCACGTTGTGTAAATGAATCTTTTTCAAACACTGATGATGCAAATAGAAGGATTGAGGAGTTGATTAAGGTNCTTAAGAGAAATTAATATTTGTATTATTCCAAGTTCATTAAATCGAGGAGTTGTGGGGTAAATATAATTTTNATTTTTTTAATACGACAGTGTTNAAGGGGCAGGTTNTTAANCAAGTTTTGTATGTCTTGGGTTTGAGCGACCTCCTCTCTCAATCGCGACGATGTTTTTGCGCAACTATTCAGTAGGAGATTTTATGTCTATTTTTGGAAAAGATGAAGTTGCAATGCAGAAATTCTCGGCAACCCTTCCTGTGCCAGAATTCGACGAAGATAACTTCAACCGACCGAAGTCGCTCCAATTTGCGAAAGTGGCTCTTGTAACTACTGCTGCCCTTTATCGAACCGGGGGCGATGGTTTTAAGTTAGGAGATAGTGACTTCCATTATGAGACGTTTTCGAGAGTAGCAAGAGATTTAAAACTCGGACATCATAGTGTCAATTTTGATCGAGGTGGTTTTGCTGCTGACATTAACGTGGTCTACCCTATTGACCGTCTTGAGGAACTNCTTGAAGAAGGAGTTATCGGTGATGTAGCGGATAATCATTATTCGTTTGCGGGAAACCAGCCAGCAACATTGTCAGAAATCCGGTTAGATTCTGGTCCTAGCTGTGCAAGGGAAATGNTAAAAGANGATGTAGACATTGTTTTATTNACAGGCACATGACCTCTTTGNCCGCGTACCGTGTGTACGNTAGCTCATATTTTTGAGGCAGCAGGNCTATCGACCGTTGTTCTTACTACGATGAGGGANATTGCAGAACGNATGAGAGTACCAAGAGCACTTTANACNGCTTTCCCGGTGGGCAGACCGTTNGGAAAACCGAGAGACAAAACATTTCAATTTGAAGTATTAAAGGCTGCTTTTTGTTTGCTNGAAGCNCCAAAAGGGCCAATTATTAGTGAATTTCCAGAGAGAATAAGTTCAACCGATGCTGAGCCGTTGCTCTGTTCCCTCCCCCCAAGAGTTAATACGAATTTGCATCCTGCTGTAGATGAGGCGCAAGCTTTGAAAGCCGCATATGATCGCGCCTACAGGAAAACTAAAAGAACTTCTGTTGGAATGCAGATAGTTGCTGAAGAGGTACCAGGGGCGATTGAAAAATTGTTAAAAATAGTAGAGGGCACAGACTGGAGTGAGGCTGGATTCTCTGCTGAATCAATTTACGGAACAGCGCATGACATACGCTCTTATTACGAAGAGATATGCTGTGAATTGGCCAAAGGGGAAATTGGTGCGTGGGCGACTGAGGAGTGGTTTTACGATTCTACTGCGGCTGGTCAGGTGATTTTGCAAGCCAGGAGAACCATGCGAGATAAAGATGTTGCGCAATCGATCTGGTTTGGACTTGCTCCAGCGGGTAGAGAATAATTACGTGTGCAGAGTTGTCAGGATATTAGACGCTTAACAAAGAAAGGATTAATTTGCATATTATGCAACCGACTCAGAAAAAACCTTTTACCTCCGAACATTTGGAGGAATGGTACCGAGATGGAGTCATTGTNNTAGAAAACTTTTTCAATAAGAGTGAAGTGGTTTCGGTTTTTGATACTTTCGTTGATATGTATGGAGATAAAGGATCCGATAGACATGACGACTCGCCGCTTAACAGAGCAAGATTCAAAAAGCAATTCGAATTTATCGATATTTTACCATACNGCTCAGGTTTGGATTTAAATCTCATCTCCCTGCACCCTGACTTAATAAGCCTTGCTAAATCACTGTTGAAAGTAGAGTCTGTTCATTTATATCAATCGCACACTTGGGCAAAATTCACAGGTGCAACTAACTATGATCAGGCGTTTCATTGTGATTTTTCAAATCATACCTTAACTGTTCCTTCCACGAAGCTAGGTTCAAGTACAGTGAATTTTCTAATTTATATATCGGATGTCCATGCAGATCTTGGNGCCTTTGAGTATGTTACAAGATCTGATGCGACAAAGATCTTGGGTCCGAGAGTAGTGCAAATTTCAGAGAATTACAAAGCACGTCAGGCACAATTATCCGAGTGCGCCAAGTTAGTGGAGGCGCCAGCAGGTTCACTAATTGTTTACGGACTTGACGTTTTTCACCGCGGCACTAANCTGATCCGCCCAAGAGGATACCGTTACTCAATGACTGTCAGTTATAAAAAGTCAGGGGATGATGCAATTGGATTTCATGTATGGCAGTCAAAAAAGGAAGGTGATTGGAATTTAATCTTTGAAAGCGCAACGCCATGTCAGCTAAATTGCCTAGGAGTGCCTTTACCAGGTGATGAGTTTTGGAGTAAAACTACTATCAGCCAAACACTTNAAAGGTGGCCTAACTGGAATTCAGAGCCTTATGTATCAGCTTTGAAGCGATAATTGTGCAATTGCAACAGTTCTTTGAGCAAGTTCCGAAATCTTGTTCTCTTGGAAGCCTCTGACTGCGCTTTCTAGCCGATCATTAAATACCCCCACCCATTTTTTCGGCAGTGATTTTGCTCCATTTACAACTCCCGCAATCGAGCCTGCTGTTGCGCCGGTGCAGTCAGCGTCCCAGCCACCAAGAACTGTAGTAACGATTGTATTTTGGAAATTCAAATCTCCCTTGAGGATTCCTAGCGCTATCATTGCAGCATTTGGGATTACATGAACAGGATTATAATGTCCATAACTATCATGTACTTTTTGCCAGGTACTTTCCCAGTTATCCGTTGTTCGTGACCAAGTGANTACATTACTTACTGCCTCTGACAAGCGGCAATTTTTTGGGATTTCTGAAAGACCAATTTGAATGATCACTCTTGGATCATGAGTTAGATAGGATCCAGATATCATCGCAGCTACAAACATCTCTCCATATATGCCATTCTTCGTAGCAGAAACGCACGCGTCATTAAATGCTAGTTCAGCAGCTTTTTCGGGCCANCCCGGACANACATAACCCCATATGTCAGCGCGAATTTGTGCGCCAATAAATTCTCGGTAAGGATTGTTATAACTTCCAGAGCAAGGAGGATCGATTCGATTTAAAAGATTCCGGTATGCAATATGCTCCGCTGTATACACAGATTTGGCAGGGATTCTGTGAAGCCAGGTTTCAGCCGTATCCAAAGATGATATGTCAAGGCCGCATCGCTCGAGTGTGATTAGGCCGAGAATTGGATAATCCATATCGTCGTCNCGACTCATNNGCCNTATGTGTCCTCGAGTGCATTCTGTTGCAGAAATATGCAGTTCTTCCGGATGTTTATCTGGAAATCCCTGTCCGATGGGAATGTAGTCATCCAATGGAAGAGCATCATAAAATTCTAGGTAGTCGTGGATTGCGTCTTTGGTCCACTTCTCGATGGGTTTTCCTAGCGCGCAGCCTGCTGACCTCCCTAGCCAACCACCATAAATTCGGTCATAAAGATCGATAGTAGAGTCCAGTGGTTCTCGCCGTGGACCGTCAGGTCTACAAGATCTTATTTCACTTAGGGTTGAGGGTTCAAAGAATTTAAAATTTGGATCAAAGTCCAATTTTTTTAAATCATCACGTAATTTATAAAGAGTTGATGCATCCTNTTCAGTGCGAGCCCTTAAAATTCGATTTGTGGTAGCTTCGTCTATTAAAAATCCTTCTTGTTTNAGCTGAGTNCATTCTTCCAATATTAAATAATCGATTTCTTCCCAAAAGCCCCAAAGAGGCAGTTTTCGCTTATTTTTTTTNAACAGCTTTTTTTCCATGAACACCTCTTTGGGTATGTTTATTTGTTCGCGAGTTGGCCACACTAACTAGTGTCAATATTTGACTAATTATGGGTATTGTCAAAACCACCNCCAAAAATTTATACCTGTTTTTCACCTNCTGCGTANTTGTAATAATTAATCTGTGGTTTGTATTGTNAGAAAGTCAAATGCCTTTAAATAAACAATTGTATGTGATCATTTTTGCTTTTNAAAATTGCTTCCATTCAGTAATCGAAATTGGCGGTGGTAAATTTAATATTGGAACCAACCATTCCTGTTGAAAATCATTCATCAATATATTTTTTCGGTTTGTCTAAAACTTTTTAAGTTGGTGGCCTGAGCAGAGCTCTGTGGGGAGTAAGCGTATTTGATGGCGTATTTTACATCTTTATCAATTTACCTGAGTCTAAGCTTGGTCTTGAAGTGATGGTCATTTTTTTTAGCAGACACATCTGTAGTTTAGTTATGTTTATTTCCGTTTTTATTAGGTAATTGTTGTTTTCGATCGCAGATAGAAACATATTATTTTCAAGTATCGTCATATCACGTGTCAAAAATTGCGCTTTCACTTGATTCAGCTTTCATATTTTAGGACGGTGAACTTAAGCTGATTTGTTATCGTAATTAAACAAAACGGTGTTTTTGATGATGCTCGAATCTACGAATTATAAAATAAAATACTAACGACACAGTGTGATTAAGTCTCTGCGGCTGTTGGAACGCGCTCAACATCCCGCCTTGTTGCTTACAAAGGTTATGACCCGAAAATCCTTCATATTAACTATCATCGCAAGTATAACGATATCACTGTCAATAGCTGTATTCATAGGACAGGGAGGCTCTGATGTTAATGGTATTCCCACCTCATTGATTTGTTGTGTGGTTGCTTTTCTATTTCAGTGGGCAGCATTTTTACCTGCCTACCATTTTCAAACTGAGCGTTATTATGATTTGGTGGGTAGCGCGTCTTATTTATGTTTGATCGCTATAGCATTGTCTCTATCTAAACCGCTCGATGTTCGTGATACAGTTATTGCACTGTTGGTTAGCATTTGGGCTCTGAGATTAGGGATATTTTTATTCTACAGGATAAAGAAGCATGGGCATGATTCTCGCTTTGACGACATAAAGCCGGATTTTTGGTGGTTCTTGATGGTATGGACACTCCAAGGCTTATGGGTATTCATTACCTTAACAATGGCGTTGGCAGCNATAACAACAAATGTTAAGCAAGAGTTTGGATTATTNGGTTNACTAGGTATTGCAGTGTGGATTTTTGGCTTTTCNTTTGAGGTNATTGCGGATTTTCAAAAAAGTCGGTTTCGTAANNATGATAATAATGCAANTTCNTTTATNACNACTGGACTTTGGTCTTGGTCAAGGCATCCTAATTATTTTGGTGAGATCGTTCTTTGGATAGGTATATCGCTGATTGCTGCGCCAGCAATTTCCGGATGGCAATGGGTAGCATTGATATCACCNTTATTTGTTGCTTTTTTGGTAACTAGAATAAGCGGAGTGACTTTATTAGAAACAAAAGCCCTTGAGCGTTGGGGAAAAGATCCAGCTTATCGCAATTATGTGTCGCGTACATCATGTATAATTCCAAAGCCTCCACGATGTGAATGATTTTTTCAGTGATGTTTTCATCGCTTAAGCATTTTTATATTTCTCAGCCACAGAAATGTAATGTTTCTCTTCGGTTTCTTGGGTTCTAAGCGATATGAGCCCTGCTTTTAAACGTTTTAAGTGTTCGTCAAGCTTGGCTCCTTTTTTTTGTGCCACACCTATGGCAAGAACATCTATTACAGCAAGGTGGGCGATCCGCGAAGTCAGAGGGATATAGATCTGATTGTCCTCTTGAGAATCCACTTTTATTGAAATATCTGCAGTTTCTGCTACTGGTGAGTTTGTAGGTGCGAGTGCTATTGTTATGCCGCGTACCTGTTTGACTAGTTGCATAGAATCTAAAAGAGCTTTACTGCGACCTGATTGAGATATTGCGATTACAACATCTCCAGGTTGAAGAGACGTTGCCGAAATGTTTTGGAGGTGCGGATCCGAGTAGGCTGCTGAGGTAATTTGTAAACGAAAAAATTTATGTTGCGCGTCAAAAGCCACTGCGGCAGAGGCCCCGAAGCCATAAAATTCAACTCGTTTGGCAGCTGTGATGGCCTCGACGGCAGCATCTAAATCCCCTAATATAAGAGAATCTCGAACCTTTAAAAGGGTGTCTATTGTTGAATCAAAAACTTTGTGGGTATACTCTCGTGTGGAATCTGACTCGGTTACGGCGATTTGACCGAAGCTCGGACTAGATGCAAGCTGTTGCGCGAGTGCTAACTTAAAATCCTGAAAACCACGGCACCCTATTGCTCGACAGAAACGAACCACGGTTGGTTCACTTACGGAAGCATTTTGAGCTAAGTCAACAATGCGCATTCTTATTACGGCGAATGGATTTTTTAATACAAACTCTGCTACTTTTCTCTCGGATTTACGCAGCTTTTCGATCGAGTCGCTNATAAGTTGTGTTAGTTTTGCAGGCTTCATAGAATTAGGTTAGCGCTCCCGTAAATAAATTACAACAATCGGGTAAATACCNAGCTATGCTTAAAAGTTAAAAAAAGCAGTTTAGGCTGCCATGTTACTAAGCTAATACTGTAAAATGAATCTTTAAACTTTATATTGTGCCAAAATGGATGTTACTACGATTTTAGAGAGGCTCAATCCTGCTCAACAAGAGGCAGTAGTNAGTGATCGAAAACATTTACTTGTTCTAGCTGGAGCAGGAAGTGGTAAAACTCGGGTTTTAGTGCATCGGATCACTTGGAAAGTGCAAGTAGAAAATATCGCACCACATTCAATTCTCGCCGTAACTTTTACAAACAANGCATCCAGAGAAATGCGGGAGCGAATCGATAAACTGCTAGGATTCTCATTGAAAGGAATGTGGGTGGGCACTTTTCATGGCTTGGCTCATCGACTGCTAAAATTACATTGGAGGGATGCAGAATTAGATGAAAACTTTCAGATTTTAGATTCTGATGATCAGCTTCGTATCATAAAAAGGATAACGCGAAGCTTAAATTTAGATGAACAGCGCTGGCCCCCTCGGCAAGCGCAGTGGTGGATAAATGCTCAAAAAGATGAGGGAGTGAGGGCTGCTCACATACAGCCGACTGACGATCCGTACATAAAAACTATGTTAAATATCTATTTTGAGTATGAAAATACTTGCAAGCGTTCTGGTGTAATTGATTTTGCAGAGCTTCTTTTGAGGTCATTGGANCTATGGCGACAAAATTCCACATTATTGTCGCACTACCAGCAGCGTTTTAAGCATATTTTAGTAGACGAGTTCCAAGATACTAATGCTGTGCAGTATGCGTGGTTACGTTTGATTGCAGGAAATGTGGGCGAGGTGACTGCGGTTGGCGATGATGACCAGTCAATTTATGGCTGGAGAGGTGCGAAAGTTGAAAACATACGTAATTTTCAACTTGATTTTGAGGGGACTCATCTGGTTCGGCTTGAGCAGAATTACCGTTCTACATCGAATATTTTAAGAGCGGCAAATGCGGTTATTCAAAGAAATTCCGGCAGGTTAGGAAAAAAGCTTTGGACAGAAGCTGGTGATGGAGAGGCTGTGGCGCTTTATGCGGCACACAATGAGCATGATGAGGCCCAATATGTCACTGAGCGGATAAAAAAGTGGCTTAGTGAAGGGAATCGTCGAGACGAAATTGCTATTCTGTACCGATCAAACCGNATATCCCGTGTTCTTGAAGGAGCATTGCTTCAAGCTGATATTCCTTTTCGGGTCTATGGTGGCCAAAGATTTTACGAGCGCGTGGAAATAAAAAATGCGCTAGCGTATTTGCGATTGATGGTAGATAGAAACTACGACAGCGCGTATGAAAGGGTCGTAAATTTTCCTCCTCGAGGAATCGGAGATAGGACGCTTGAAAGCATTCGACAAAAAGCTCGAAAACAGGATATATCCTTGTGGTGCGCATCTTTGGCCATGATTTCAGACGGAAGTTTGTCAGGGCGAGCATGTAAAGCCGTCAGCGGCTTCGCAAAGCTAATTGATTCAATGTCGGAGGGTTTGAATGGCGTAACGCTTGCAAACCTAGCCGAGATAGCAGTCCGCAATAGTGGTTTGAAAGATTTTTACAGGCGTGACAGAGGCGAGGTAGGTCTATCGAGGGTTGAGAATCTCGAAGAATTGGTATCGGCATGTATGAATTTTGATCCGGATGAGGAGGAGAGGTCTGAATTACTTCAATTCTTGGATCAAGTCTCTTTGGACGCCGGCGATCGACGCGGAATAGAAGGAGAGGATTCGGTTCAGCTCATGACGCTTCATAGTGCAAAAGGGTTAGAGTTTCCCTTGGTCTTTATGGTGGCATTGGAAGAAAATATCTTCCCAACTAAAATGGCCGTAGATGAACCAGGACGTTTGGAAGAAGAAAGGCGCCTTGCGTATGTTGGTATCACCAGGGCCAAGACAAAGTTGTATGTAAGTTTTGCGGAAAATCGGTCTATGTATGGCGTTGGCAGTGGATCATACAACCCCATTTCTAGATTTATTCGAGACATACCTGCCGATGTGATTGAGGAAGTTCGTCTTCGCGGTGCGATTGCTAGACCCACAAGCGTTGGATTCAGGGGTTTGCGAAGTGATAAGGGAGATGGAACAGGCTTTAATTTAGGTCAACAAGTGTCTCATCAAGTTTATGGAGAGGGAGTAATCTTGAATTTCGAGGGCAACGGACCACGTGCGAGAGTGCACGTAAAGTTTGAGGAAGTTGGCATGAAAATCTTGATATTGTCTTCGGCTCGATTGTCTCCGGTTTGATATGATAAACGTTTGGAATAACCAGCTTTTATGCAAGATGAGGAATGTGATGAGACTTTTAATTTTAGGATTCTGTGCTTTTTGTCTTTGGGGATGTGGCTCCGAGGTATCAGACCCCCAGATGGAATTAGACAAAAGTGAAGCAGTCTTCAAGTGGAAGATGGTGACCACATGGCCAAAAAATTTCCCCGGGCTTGGCACGGCGCCCGAGGACTTTGCTGAAATGGTTAGACAAATGAGTGGAGGACGCTTGAGTATTAAAGTTTTTGGAGCTGGGCAATTAATTCCTGCTTTTGAAGTTTTTGATGCAGTATCTCAGGGCACTGCGGAAATGGGTCATGGGGCAGCCTACTATTGGGCAGGAAAAGCGAGAGGTGCAGAATTTTTCGCCACAGTACCTTTCGGCTTGAATGCCCAAGAGATGAATAGCTGGATTCACCACGGAGGTGGATTGGAACTTTGGCGNGAGATTTACCAGCCTTTCGGTTTGATTCCTTTTGCTGCGGGTAACACTGGAGTACAGATGGCAGGATGGTATAACCGCGAAATAAAATCAATGTCTGATATCGTTGGGTTAAAAATTCGCATACCAGGACTTGGTGGAGATGTTCTTTCTCGTGCTGGCGCNTTGGTGGAAAAAATGGCTGGCGGAGAAATTTACACGGCGATGCAGACTGGAGTGATTGACGCCACCGAATGGGTAGGTCCCTACAATGACCTAGCATTAGGGCTTCATCAAGTGGCAGAATACTACTACTATCCGGGTTGGCATGAGCCCGGGGTCGCTGCCGAACTGCTTGTGAATGCAGAAGCTTTTGGACGAATACCTCAAGATTTACAAGTAATAGTCGAGGTTGCGGCACGAGCTGTCAACCAGAATATGCTTGATGAGTACACTGCAAAAAACAATCACGCACTTGAAGAGCTTGTCAAAATCCATGGGGTAAAAGTTCGGCGCTTACCGGAACAAGTGCTGTCAGAGCTAAAAAAAATAGCNNATGAAGTCATAACTGAACAGTCTGATCAGACTGACTTAACTCGGCGGGTAGCCGCCTCTTTAGANAAATTTAAATCTGAAGTAATGGCATATCATTCTATTTCGGAAGAGGCTTTTTATGANGCACGCCGAACTAACTGAAGTTTACANTAGCCTTTTNAGGTTTTTATTTTGAAAGAAGAAGCGAAGAAGCTNTAGTTACCTTCTCCAGAANGTTGGCGAAAACAAGACAAGCAGAGTAAAAATTTCNAGACGGCCAAGTAACATACCAGAGCACAANACTAATTTGGAAAAATNTTCAAGGCTGCCATAGTTCTCCGTAACTGNNCCTAAACCGGGCCCTAAATTGTTTAACGACGCAGCTGTGGCAGACCAAGCNGTGACGTAGTCAAGGCCATCTGCAAGAAGTAGTAGCACCATTAAATAAAAAACCGCCAAATACACTCCGAAGAACGCCCAAACTGCATCAGCAATCCTATCGGGGACCTTCCTATTATTTATTTTTATAGGTANGACAGCATTTGGATGCACCAANTGATAAATTTCTCTGACNCTTTGTTGCATTAGAATCAACATGCGTCCTATCTTAATCCCCCCGCCGGTAGAACCTGCACAGGCGCCAAAAAATGATAAAAATAGCAGAAANTATGGGAGGAAGGTAGGCCAAGCGTAAAACTCTGTCGTAGCNAAACCGGTGGTGGTCATTATNGACACCANGTGAAAACTGCCTTGAATTANGCTTTCATCNAAACCATAAGTACCACTGACATANAGAAAAAGACACACGATCGTAATTCCCAACAGTAATATNGTTAAATACATTCGGGCCTCAGGGTCGCTCCAATAAAAGGATAATGTGCGGTCGTGCCAGACAGAGAAGTGGAGCGCGAAATTAATCCCTGATATAACCATAAAAAAAGTACAAATGGACATAATCGCAGTACTATCAAAAAAACCAATGCTAGCGTCATGCGTTGAAAATCCGCCTATGGCCACNGTTGAAAAGCTATGAGTTATTGCATCGAATATNCTCATACCGGCACACCAATATGCGANNGAGCATGTTGCGGTGAGTGTCAGATATATCTTAAAAAGAACCGTTGCNGTTTCAGTTATACGGGGAGTAATCTTCGTNTCCTTCATGGGACCTGGGGCCTCNGCTCGATATATNTGCATGCCTCCAACGCCCAGCATAGGTAAAATTGCTACCGCGATNACTATAATACCTATCCCTCCCANCCACTGNAGTTGTTGTCTGTANTACAATAAAGATTTTGGTAGATCATCTAGACCAGAGAGGACAGTTGCGCCCGTAGTTGTCAAACCCGATACTGATTCAAAAAGAGCATCTACAAATGATAGNTCTAATTCGTTTGAAAACAGAAAAGGGAGCGTACCAAATACACTCAATACTAACCAAAATAATACTGTGACAACAAAGCCGTCTCGCGTTCTTAATTCGTAGGAGCTTTGCCGGGCAGGTAACCAAATGATTAATCCCACTATGAGCGTAACTGAGAAAGCACTCAAGAATATCCCAGCAAAGGACTCGGAATATATGAAAGATACAGCTACTGGTGGCAGCATNGTTACACTNAACAAAATTAGAAGCATTCCCAGCACTCGTGCCGTTACAGTAGCATGCATATTGGTAGCCTAAAAAAAAGTGAAGCCCACGGTAAAAAGTTTCTCTATGTCTCGTGTGTGCGCCTTATCAACNACAAATACGATAACATGATCCCCGTTCTGAATGATTGTGTGTCGATGCGCAATATGAACTTCTCCGTCACGGACNAATGCAGCGAGAGTGGCGCCTGGGGGAGAGGAGATTTCTTCAATTTTTCGACCGACTACTTTTGAGTTTTTTTCATCACCATGAACTATTATCTCAAGGGCTTCTGCAGCGCCTTTTCTGAGAGAGTGCACACCAACAGTGTCGGCTTTTCTTACATGTGCCAGTAGTGAGCTGATTGTTGCTTGTTGCGGTGATATCGCGATGTCTATGTCTCCTCCTTGCATCAGATCTGCGTAGACAGGATTGTTGATCAATGTCATCACCTTTTTGGTGCCTAGCTGTTTTGCAAGGAGTGACGCCATTATGTTTACTTCATCATCGTTAGTAAGTGCTAGAAAAACGTCCACTNGACCAATATTTTCGTTCAGAAGTAGCTCTTGATCGGTGGCAGAACCATTCAAAACAACCGTGTTGTTAAGTTNTTCCGATAGAAATTCTGCGCGCACTTTTGATTGTTCAATAATCTTAATGCTGTAATCTCTCTCTAAAGCTTTGGACAGGCGGAACCCAATGTTACCTCCTCCAGCAATTATTAAACGATGATAGGGTTTTTCTAGTTTGCGTAATTCGCTCATNACCTTTCGAATATTGTCTCGTGCAGCAATGAAAAATACTTCATCGCCATCTTCGATCACTGTCATGCCAGTGGGAAATATTGCTCGATCCTTTCGGTATATTGCAGCTACTCGCGCGTCAGCATTGGGAATATGCTCTTTTAGTGTTCGTAGTTCTTGTCCGACCAGCGGACTNTGTTTTACCGCGCGTAAGCCNACTAATTGAATCACTCCGTGGGCAAAGTCCAGAACCTGCAAAGCTCCTGGTTGAGCAACTAATTTTGAAATATAATCGGTTACGACCTGTTCTGGAGTTATCATGACATCTACAGGCATATGTTTATCGTTAAAAAGTTTGTCATAAAACTTTGGATTAGTGTAGCTATAGGCTCTGATTCGAGCAATTTTCGTGGGTGTATGGAACAGTGAGTAGGCTACTTGGCATGCAATAATATTTACCTCATCGCTGTTGGTAACAGCAATTAACATATCTGCATCCTCAATACCNGCGTTTACGAGTACATCGGGATGACTACCAGTGCCAGTAACGGTTCTTATGTCTAGTCTATCTTGTAACATCATCAAAATTTTTTCGTCGACATCTATTACTGTAATGTCGTTATATTCNCGTGCTAAATTTTCGGCTAGAGTCGCACCAACTTGTCCTGCCCCAACGATGATTATTTTCATTTATTTTCCCGAAATTTTATGTCAAGTTGATTTCCAGAGTTTTGCATAGTAAAAACCATCATGGCTATTAATTGCNGGAAACAGTTGAATCCCAAATTTTGTCGACGTTCCCCAACTATAATTAATACTCTTTACTCTCACGTCGCAAAAGGATCTCATAAAGTCTTCTATTACCAAATCATTTTCCTCTGGTAAAACCGAGCATGTTACATAAAGTAATATACCCCCTGGTCTGAGCACTTCCCAAACACTTCTTAATAATTTGAGTTGATTTTTCCTCAGCTTATCAATATCTGAAGAAGTTCGCAGTATTTTGATGTCTGGATGCCGCCTAATCACACCGCTAGCGGAACACGGAGCATCAACTAAAATTTTATCGAAAAAAACACCGTCCCACCAAGTTTGAGTCAAGGTTGCATCAGCAACCTTTAGATGGGCTTTCATACGCAGTCGTTCAAGGTTTTCTCTGACTAAACTCATTCGCTTAGGGTCTTGATCTAATGCTAAAAGTACTTCCAACCTTGGTTGTAGCTCAAGCAGGTGCCCTGTTTTTCCTCCCGGAGCACTGCAGGCATCGAGGATTCGCTCGCCGGGTGAGGGGCATAAAAGAAAGGCTGCCAGTTGTGCTGCTTCATCTTGTACGCTGCATTCTCCTTTTGCAAAGCCAGGTAACCTACAAACATCTAAGGGCAGTCGAAGTGTTAATCCGTGCTCACTCATAGATGTGATTGCAACATCGATACCTGCTTCTTGGAGTTTTAATAAGTAATGATCGCGAGAAATTTTCAGAGAATTAACTCTAAGTGTCATGGGAGCACGTTCGTTATTTGCAGCTAGCATTTTGGACACTAATGTTTCAGGCCAAGCTGTTTGTAAACGCTTAATAAGCCAATCTGGATGCATCGATGAATAGGGGAGATTTTCGGAAAGAGTATTTTCTAATTCATGTTGTTTTCGTAAAAAATTTCGTAGTACTGCGTTGATAAGCGGCCGAGCCCAAACTCGTCCAAGCTTTGCGCTTGCTTTGACAGTTTCGTTTACTATCGCATATTTCGGTTCATTGTGGGTTAGTAATTGATAGATGCCAACGTAGATAAGTGCTTCTATTTCGATGTCCTTGGTGCGTATTGGTCTGGTCAGCAAGGCATCGACGAGGAGCTTGATTTTCGGATGCGAACGCAGTGTCCCAAAACAAAGCTCTTTGAGCAAAGGCTGATGGAGCATGTCGCAGCTTCGAAGAGCCCGAGGAAGTTCTGCAGCTAAGGACCTACCCTCGAATACTCTCGCGATNACTTTCGCTGCGGCGGTACGNGCGTCCATATNTCACGTTCCNAATCNATTCCCNTNNGNAAGGAANGANGCATTTGAATTTAGTANATCGGCGACTTTTATTCGCGATTTTCCCGGAAATTGTANTTCAAGCAGACGAAGACATTTNTCACGGCATGCAANGGCCAGACCCTNTNTATCATCGNACAAAATGACNCCTGGTGGGGNGGTGCTNAGTTTTTCAATTGGTTGTGCGCGCCAAATTTTTATTCGGGTTGAGTTCAGTGTTGTATATGCAATCGGCGAGGGGTTAAATGCACGTATTTTCCTTTCTATTTGTTGGGCATCCTCCGACCAGTCAATGAGAGCTTCTGATTTGGTAACTTTTGGAGCATAGCTACTCCGATCGTGATCTTGAGGGANTGGNGTTGCAGATCCTGACTTGATTAATTCAATACCGCTAAGTAGGCTAGAACAACCAATTTTTGATAGCGTCCTGAGCAAGTCTCCGGCGGTATCTGAAGGCTTGATAGAACATTGAGACTGACAGATTACTGGTCCTGTATCCAGACCCTCATCCATCTGCATAACACTAATACCTGTTTCCTTTTCTCCAGCCTCGATGGCGCGCTGAATAGGCGCGGCCCCTCGCCACTTCGGAAGAAGGGATGCATGGACGTTAATGCAACCGAATGTGGGTATTTTTATAATAGTTTTTGGTAAGATTACGCCGTAAGCTACNACGACCATTAAGTTTGCATTTAAGGCAAGTAATTGATCTTCTATANTTGTTGATTTCAATGATGCTGGCTGNAAAACTNTCAGCCCTCTCCTCAAAGATAATTGTTTCACAGCACTTGCAGTAATTTTGTTTCCTCTNCCGGCCGGCCGGTCGGGTTGAGTCAACACCGCTGTAATGTTTTGATTGTTGTTTAACAGAAAATCTAAATGCGAAGCTGCGAAATCAGGAGTCCCAGCAAAAATAATATTCACGNTACTATTCCTNTAGGCACGATTTTTCTTGAGCTTCTTTCGAATGCGTTGGCGCTTNACTGAGGAGAGGTAATCTACAAATAATTTTCCATCAAGATGATCAATTTCATGTTGGATGCACACCGCTAAAAGTCCTTCTGCTACTTCTTCGAACGACTCACCTTTTTCGTTCAATGCGTTTATTACGACCTTAGAGGGGCGTTCAACCTTCTCGACAACCTCTGGTATCGACAAGCACCCCTCATCAAAAGGTCTCGGTGTTTCATCTAAAATAGCAATCTCTGCGTTNATAAACACTCGGGGTTTACTCCGATCACCAAGAAGGTCCATTACAATTACACGTTGTTGGATGTCGACTTGCGTCGCGGCTAGACCAATACCATTAGCATTCCACATGGTTTCAAGCATGTCAGTTATTAAATTTTGAATATTTTCATCAAATTTTTCGACCGGCTTAGCTTTTAGGCGAAGTCTTGAATCCGGATACTGCAAAATGCTTAGGATAGGCATTAGCTCAAAGTCTCTCAAATTAGAATAGATTAATGATTGTCACTATCTCGCTATATCGTAACACGGTAATATTTTTTTGATCTTAAAATTGATTAACAATCATAATTATATTTAAAAATGTCTGCTATTTTGATTAGCTTAGTTAAATATTTTTTTCGAAAGCTCGAGGAGTTAAGTCCAAGAGAATATACTAGTTGGATTATTTTTAAATGCGTTGCAGCAGTTAAAACAAGAAAAAGAATTTAATGAATCGGAAAACTTGTTAGGTTCTTCTATAGTAAGATTTGTTGAGGTTGCGGTATGGCGGTAGTTCAGATAACCTGCCCTTTATAAAAAACAGGTGATAAAAACATGAACAAACCATTTGTTGCTATATTGATGGGATCAGATTCGGATCTTCCCACTGTAGAGACAGCCTTTGTAATTCTAAAAAAGTTTTCGATTCCATACGAGGTTAAAGTTACATCAGCCCATCGCACTCCAAGGGCAACTGCAGAGTTTGTGGAAGACGCTGACAAGCGTGGTTGTGCGGTTTTTATATGCGCTGCGGGCATGGCGGCTCACTTGGCAGGGGCTGTCGCAGCGNTGACGTTGAGACCTGTCATAGGACTCCCTATCGACACCTCTTTAGGTGGAATGGATGCCATGCTATCCACTGTTCAAATGCCAGCTGGTATTCCGGTGGCAACAGTTGCCATTGGCAAGGCGGGAGCAAAGAATGCCGCTTATCTAGCTACGCAAATACTCGCTGTTAACGATGGGGCGCTCTATTTAAAATTGATCCGCGAACGAGAAGAAGGTGCACGCAGCGTTTTAGCTAAAGATGCTGTGGTGCAGGAAAAAATCGCTAATCGAACATAACTTATGGACTGGGCAAATCATCCCGGGATCGTCCGAGCGGCGGCGATAATAAAAAAAGGGGGTATAGTTGCTTGCCCTGCGGAGGGAGTTTGGGGGTTGAGCTGTGACGTTTGGTGTGAAGCGGCAATTAAACGGATCTTGGAGCTTAAAAATAGGCCGGCAAGTAAAGGACTAATTTTGATTACCCATAGCGTAAAATCACTGAGATTTTTCGCACCTGATTTAACTTCAGATCAAAATGCCCTAATTACGGANTTCGGCGAAGAAAATCCCGTAACTTGGTTAATTCCGCATTCGGGACGCGTTTCAAAGTTAATAACAGGACATCATCCTTGNCTGGCGGTGCGGATAGTGAGACATTCTCCGATCNCAGCCCTTTGCGCTAGGGTGGGGGTGCCGTTGGTTTCGACTTCGGCTAATCCGGCAGGATTACCCCCATCCAGGACAGCGGAAGAGGTATCCAGTTGCTTTGGAACTGCTTTAGACTTTATTGCACCAGGGGAAATAGGTAATGCAAGGAACTCTAGCGAGATAAGAGACCTGCTGACTTTAGAGGTCGTCAGAAGCCCATGAATGCTAACAAGAAGCAGAGTGTGAAAGAGTACTTGAGCGTTCTTCAAGATAGACTTTGCAACGTTTTCGGTGGTGATCAGAAGCATCTTTGGAATCAACATCAATGGCGCAGATTGGAGGGCGGTGGTGGGTGTAGTCGTGTTTTGACTAATGGATCAATAATAGAGAAAGCCGGCATCAACACTTCACATATTTTTGGTTCTATGCTCCCCAGTTCGGCGACCGAAGCACGTCCAGAGTTGCTCGGGAGAAGTTATGAGGCGATGGGATTATCTCTTGTGATTCATCCGCAAAATCCTTATGTCCCAACTGCTCATGCTAACGTTCGATTTTTTGTTTCGGAAAAATCAGGTCATGAAACCGTTTGGTGGTTTGGTGGCGGCTATGACTTGACCCCATACTACGGAAATCAAGAGGATTGTTTTCATTGGCATTCCACTGCAAAAGCGGCTTGCGATCCTTTCTCACCTGAATTATACACCAGGTTTAAAAGAGCTTGCGATGATTATTTTTATCTTCCACACCGTTGCGAGGCACGGGGTATAGGAGGGTTGTTTTTTGACGATTTTAATGAGTTAGGTTTCGAGAGAAGTTTTGCTTTGGTGCAGAGCGTGGGCGATAGCTTTGAACACGCGTATTGGCCCATTATAATGCGACGTTTTACGCAACCTTTTTCAGATCGTCAGAGAAATTTCCAGCTCTATCGCCGGGGAAGATATGTAGAATTCAATTTGCTTTATGATCGTGGCACCCTATTCGGGTTGCAAAGTGCTGGACGCACTGAATCGATTTTAATGTCATTACCTCCACTTGCGAAGTGGGTGTATGATTGGAACCCTGAGCCAGGATCAGAGGAGGCTGCATTGTATGAAGAATATCTGCCTCGTCGCGACTGGATTGAGGATTGATAGGTCATTAGACTTTCGGATAGAAATTAAAATATTAGGAATTTAATCAGGGAGCAGACTTTGTCAATGATTCGGAATAGGTACGCTGTTTTTGGAAATCCAATAGCACACAGTCGCTCGCCCTTAATACACAGCAAATTTGCGTCAGATATTGGACAGGTTATTGAATACGAAGCCCGATTGATCGATGTGGAGAAGTTTTCTGACAGCGTGGATGAGTTTTTTCTCAGCGGCGGACATGGTTTAAATATCACGGTACCATTTAAACTTGAAGCTAGTTCCTATGTTGATCAAAGGACACAAAGAGCTTTTCTTGCGGGGTCAGTAAACACATTATGGCGTAACGAAAGGGGTGTCACCTGGGGCGACAATACCGATGGGGTAGGCTTATTAAATGATTTGAAGCATAACCTTGGATGGCGGTTAAACGGCTTGCGAGTTTTGGTGCTCGGTGCTGGTGGAGCAGTGCGAGGAGTATTGGGGCCTTTGCTCTCGGAGCAACCCAGCAAGGTGGTTGTCGCAAACAGAACACTTGTCAAGGCACAAATATTAATACCCATTTTCTCGGCGTTGGGCCCGATCACTGTCTGCACATATGAGGGACTTGAAGGTCAGAGTTTTGATCTTGTTATTAACGGTACAAGTGCAAGTCTTGCGAGTCAGAGGTTATCATTGCCGCAAGACATCTTAGCAGAGGAATCATGTTGTTATGATATGATGTATTCCAACGAACCAACTGGATTTATGTGCTGGGGTAAAGCTCAAGGCGCTCAAATTAGCGACGGCTTAGGCATGCTAGTAGAGCAAGCCGCGGAATCTTTTTTTCTTTGGCGTGGTGTTCGACCTCAGACTAAATTAGTCATTGAGGCGGTACGTGATTTATTGTAGCTGTTTTACTAAAAACCGTTTTCTGCCAAGTATACGTCTTTCAATTTGACGTAATTAGCGGTTGTATACGAAAAAAAATTTCTTTCACTATCAGTGATCGGCCGCAAGACTCTGCATGGGTTCCCAACATGTACATATCCTGATACGAGTTTTTTGCCAGGGGGTACTACGCATCCCGCTCCCACTATTACTTCGCTCTCAATTTCCGCGCCATCATTTATTATCGCACCGTTGCCAACTAGCAATCGATCATTTAATTTACATCCATGGACAACCGCACCATGGCCAATCACCACGTCGGATCCGATAACCAGTGGCCATCCTCCGCTATTGAATTTACTGGGATGAGTTATATGAAGAGTAGCGTTGTCCTGGATGTTTGTTCTATTACCGACTACGATACTATGCATATCACCTCTTAACACTGCTCCCGGCCATACAGAGCAGTCGTCACCTAAAACGACCTCTCCGATAACCACTGCAGAGGGGTCTACATATACACGTTTTCCAAGTTTTGGGCTTATGCCGCGGTGTTTACGTACATTATTCATTGTATAATTATAGCGTCGCACAGTTGGATAACCAAGGTGAGGGACATAAAGTGGCCTTTTCAACAAAAAAACGGTTTATTGCTGGGGTAGTCTGCCCTAGTTGCTCTGCTTTAGACAGATTGGTGGCCTTTTCTGACGGTGGTGTCGACTTTCGCGAATGCACCTCATGCGGTTTCAAAGACCAGCTCAGGATTATGTCCCCACCCAGGGTCTTGCAGACGAGGGTCAACAAAATGTCGGTCAATTCAAATGAAGAAGAGAGACCATTGCACTTTCTGGATGACAAGGTGAGTGGCTGAATTTTTTTGATATGCTTTATTGAAACGTAGCTGAACGCAGTGTTTCTTGATGCGTGCGAGGAGAGTTGTTGTTTCGAGTCAACTTTTTAACTGCGATCTCCGTATAAATTGTGGAATAAGTTGATCTTATAGGTACAAAAGATTGCTACGTAACCATAGTGTTATAGAGAATAACACATAAATTTGGTAAACTTGTAAGATGCAATGATCAGTCATACCTCGAGAGAACTATCGGCTAAATAGTAATTGGATACTACTCATTATCACGGAGATCTACACCATGTTTAAGAAAGCGTTGACGCTTTTCCTGACGTTATCATCGTTTGTAAGCATGAAAAGTTTGGGCGCTGAGAGCGATAACTCCGTCATGGGTGGAGGATTGACTAACTTAAATATGCCCAGGGGTGTAACTGAAGTAAGTCAGGTGGCATATGATGTCCATATGTTGATGATGTGGATTTGCACTGCTATAGGAGTGGTTGTATTTGGATTTATGTTTTATGTGATGTACGCGCATCGCAAGTCCCGAGGAGTCGAGGCGGCTAATTTTCATGAGCATTTGGGGGTAGAGATATTATGGACAGTGGTGCCGGCACTGATCCTAATTTTTATGGCAATTCCTGCCACCTCAGCACTTCTGAAAGTTTACGACACCGAAAATGCTGATATTGATATAAAGGTTACTGGTTATCAGTGGAAGTGGCAGTACGAGCATCTTGGGGAGGGTATTAAGTACATGAGTGAGATGCGTACCTCTATAGATGAGATAGAAGGTCGTGAACCCAAGGGTGAGCACTATCTCAGAGAGGTAAATCAACCTCTTGTCATTCCGGCAAACAAAAAGGTTCGGTTCCTGATTACAGGTAATGACGTCATACATTCTTGGTGGGTGCCGGATTTCGGTGTCAAGCGTGATGCGATTCCTGGTTTGTTTACGGCAGCTTGGGCAAGAGTAGANGAACCGGGTTTATATGTGGGCGAGTGNACGGAACTNTGCGGGAAGGGNCACCCGTTCATGCCCATCGTAGTCGAGGTAAAGGAAGAGAAAGATTATGATTTATGGCTTGNAGGAAAAAAAGAAGAAGCCGCNANATATGCGGCCACGATTGGAAAGNATTGGTCGCATGAAGAGCTTATGTCCAAAGGAGAAGACGTGTATAAGATTTCATGCGCTGGCTGTCACCAAGCTGACGGAAACGGCATNCCTGGTATTTTCCCTGCGCTCAATGGGAGTTCGATAGTGCAGGGCCCTGCAGATGGGCACATTGCGGTTCTCATAAACGGGATAGCCGGATCATCGATGCAGTCTTTTGCTGATCAGCTTTCGGAGGTTGATATTGCGGCTGTAATTCATTACAAGCGTAACACATGGGATAACAGTGTCGGAGACATTGTCCAACCAATTGATGTACTTAATTTTAAAACCGCTCAATGAGCTAGCGATGTTTAATATATTTTAGTAGGAGTGAAANTATGGCACATGGTCCGGCNGAGGGTATAACACGGTGGTTATACACGACTAACCACAAAGACATTGGCACACTATATCTGTGGTTCAGCTTTGCGATGTTTTTAACAGGTGGTTTTTTTGCAATGGTTATTCGGGCTGAGTTGTTCCAACCAGGCGTGCAATTGGTTCAGCCAGAGTTTTTCATTCAGATGACCACAATGCACGGGCTTGTGATGGTTTTCGGAGCTATTATGCCCGCATTTGTCGGGTTGGCAAATTGGATGATTCCCATGATGATTGGCGCGCCAGATATGGCTCTTCCAAGGATGAATAACCTTAGTTTTTGGATATTGCCATTTGCCTTTGCGATTCTTATTTCCACTCTGTTCATGGAAGGTGGCGGTCCTAATTTTGGATGGACATTTTACGCACCTCTCTCAACGACTTACGCTCCCGATTCTGTTAACTATTTTATTTTTGCCGTCCACATTATGGGTGCGTCCTCGATCATGGGATCAATCAATATTATCGCCACNGTTATGAATATGAGAGCTCCAGGGATGACCTACATGAAGATGCCATTATTCGTATGGACATGGCTAATNACAGCTTTTTTGTTGGTCGCAGTTATGCCGGTTTTGGCGGGTGCCGTGACTATGATGTTGATGGACATCAATTTTGGGACTAGCTTCTTCAATGCCGCGGGAGGTGGTGACCCAGTNCTATTCCAGCATGTCTTTTGGTTCTTCGGGCATCCTGAGGTATACATTATAATTTTGCCTGCTTTCGGCGTAGTGTCCCAGATTATCCCAACATTCAGCCGAAAACCTCTTTTCGGATACTCATCGATGGTTTACGCNACAGCTGCGATTGCCTTTTTGTCATTTGTGGTGTGGGCCCACCATATGTTTACTGTAGGGATGCCGATCGCTGGAGAGTTATACTTTATGTACGCAACCATGCTTATTGCTGTTCCCACTGGTGTAAAAGTTTTCAATTGGATCACGACGATGTATCGGGGTGCAATAACGTATGAGACACCAATGCTTTTTTGTATTGCTTTCGTGATCCTATTTACTTTTGGTGGTTTTACCGGATTAATGCTGTCGGTGGCTGCGGCCGATATACAATATCATGACACCTATTTTGTGGTNGCTCATTTCCACTATGTCATGGTCGCTGGTGCGGTTTTTAGTGGGACTGCAGCAGTGTATTACTGGCTACCCAAGTGGTGTGGACGGATGTATGATGAGACAATGGGTAAGGTGCAGTTCTGGCTCGCTTTTATTGCGTTNAATATTACATTCATGCCGCAGCACTTCCTCGGACTAGCTGGCATGCCGCGGCGATATGCGGATTATGGATTACAATTCGCCGACTGGAATATGGTTTCTAGCGTGGGTGCNTTCCTNTACGGTGGTGCNCAGATCTTGTTNCTTTANAACGTTGTNCGNACTATNATGCATGGTGAACCTGTTAAAGAAGCGAAGGTCTGGGAGGGGGCGGAAGGTCTGGAGTGGCTTGTCCCAACGCCGGCGCCCTATCACACATTTATTAAGCCACCAGTAGTAGTTAGCAGCGCTGCCGGCGAGGACGAGTGGAGTATCTCGGGAGCCACGCCACATATTTCGTTTAAGGCGGCACCGGAAGCGGGGTAGATCATTATGTCGAAAGCTATTGGCAACAAATCTCTCCTGCTCAAGTTATCTTTTTTGGCGGTACTGATGTTTTCATTTGCCATATTCGTGATGCCGCCATTGTATAATCTTTTTTGCGACATACTCGGTATTGGCGGCAAGACAGGGGGTGTCTATACAGCAGTTGACGTAGAGGTTGATAAAAATCGGAGTGTCGAGGTGCAGTTTGTAGCGATGAATAATGCTACTATGCCTTGGGAGTTCTATCCGAAGCAGAGCAGCGTGTGGGTGCATCCTGGGGAGTCAAAAAAGGTCACATTTTATGCTCACAATCGGACTGCCAATGACATGGTGGGCCAGGCGATTCCGAGTCTTATTCCTTTTACGGCATCTAATTATTTTCACAAGACAGAGTGCTTTTGCTTCAATAATCAGCCACTCTCCTCGGGTGAAGAGGCAGATCTTGAATTGGTATTCATCGTTGACCCTGATCTTCCGGAGAGTTTAAATACTTTGACACTCTCCTATACCCTGTTCGATATNACTCATAATTTAAATGAAAATTTGGCGGTGTTAAACTAGCACCNTTTNTNCCACAGATGACCTTGGGAGTTCAAATGTCTGAAGANAAGTACTACGTNCCGGAGCAAAGCGCACTGCCTATTTTTTGTGCTACGGCAATGGGTGTAATGGCATTTGGNGCCGCTAGTTGGGTGATCGATGGTGGCGATGCCAAAATTTTCCTCGTTGGATTGGCTCTNATGACAATCGTTATGTACAAGTGGTGGAGTCTCGTAATCGAGGAAAANATGCAGGGTCTTGCAAGTCCACAGCTTAAACATTCCTACGTNCTCGGTATGCTTTGGTTTATTTTNTCGGAGGTNATGTTTTTTGCAGCTTTCTTTGGTGCATTGTTTTATGTTCGAGTNTTNGTGAACGCGTGGATTGGTGGTGAGGCCTCGGTAGCGCTTTTTGATAGCACCCCCACTGATGCTGCAACGGCTAANAACGATATTTTATGGCCCGGATATGAGCGGCAGTGGCCGGTGATGGAGACGCCGGATCAGGCAGTGAATGGGGATGAGGCCATATTCAAGGGTCCAGACAAGAACATGAGCCTCCCTCTTTGGGAGTATCCAGCNAGTCAGTGGTTTTCAAAGCTTTATACCCTNNTNCCNTGGCTTCCATTGTGGAANACGGTTATATTGCTNTCCTCNAGNTTTACNGTNCANTTCGCACACATGGCCCTNAAAGAAGGTAATCGAAANGTNTTNCTNAGATATNTAGGNATTACGGTAATTCTNGGGTTCTTTTTTCTTTGTTTGCAGGTTGCAGAGTACTACGAAGCCTATGTTCATTACGGACTAACCCTTCAGTCCGGTATNTATGGCACCACCTTCTTTATGCTAACCGGGTTTCACGGCGCCCACGTGACTTTGGGTACGGGTATGCTTCTTATACAGCTTATTCGGGGATTAAAGGGCCACTTCAGTCATGAGGACCAATTTGGTTTTGAAGCAGCGTCTTGGTATTGGCACTTTGTTGATGTTGTGTGGTTAGGCCTCTTCATAGTTGTCTATATATTTGGTTGACTAATCGCAAAGGTTACACCACCAGTCCCGGGCTACTTTCATCGCGGCTATTCAACGGNTCTGGTTTAAATTCAGATTGTCCTANAGTGGCTATATGAGCGATCAGCATCTTAGTGTGCAAACTATTTCCAATATGGTTCAGACCTTTAACTTTAGAAGTAACTAATTGCCAACTCGTCAGGCTCCTTCAGCTCAGCATCTGCAAGTTCAAGTGTCTTGATTATAGTAGGACTCACCGATGGATCATTATTTATAAGTCTTTACGTAATTCTTGAGACTAAGCCTACTATTGCATCAGTTAGGGACACAGCCATCACAAGCCTAAAAGTAGATACCAATACGCTTTAACGACGCAATCTTGTGGTCAGTAAGATAAATATAAAGCCTGCTTTTTTTTGGTGCCTGATGAGCCGTCTTGGTTATGCAGTGGACAACTTGTCTAACATTGTCATGAATGGTGGAGCCTTAAGGAGCTGGGTCTTTGATGCAGACTATGCGCGTGAAATCAGCGAACTCGCTAGAACGCAGACCATTTAGCAAGCAGCAATGGCAATGTTGACACAAGCCAACACGCAAGCGAACCAGGTTGTTGAGCTCATCGAAGGTAGTCTCATTGATTCAGTCCGTACCATTAGTAACAAGTGAGGTCCTTTCACTTTTTGTGTCTTTGCAGCGGTTACCGAGTGGTGTTGGTTATTCCAACAGCGCCATCATACAAAGTGATTATTGCCTCGATTAGAAGTCTTTGTCGAAATCTTTTTTATCTTATTGTGCCGGTTTATCGGGTTGTTGTCCTTCTATCGCATTTGTCATGCTAGGATGCATACCCTGGTCCCAAGGTGCTTGGCTCTTGATCTGACCGGTATATGCGCCGTATATGATTGTGATAAGTAGAGTGGCAGCTAGGCTAATGCGAAGTCCTAGCGCACGTAGCAATCTCTTTTTTGGATCTCCGAGATCTTTAACGAGAAAGTTGAGTCCGCTGAAAAGGCTTGCTACAACTGCTAAGAAGAGAATAATAATCAGGATTTTTAACATGTATTTGCTATTACTCTGAGGATGACATCAATATTAAAACACAAATGACGAAAAAACCCTATCATGTAAAAATAAACTTCCGTTGGCAGTTGAACAGAAAAATAGTTTTGTTTGTTTTGCTGACGTTCCCATGCCTAGTGTCTCTGGGGTTTTGGCAATTATTCCGTGCCGAGGAAAAGCGCCTGATTAAAGAGTTATATAGTCAAAATCAGGTTGCGCCTGAAGCCTCGATCGAGGATTTGGGAGAAGATAAAAATATGCAATATCGTAAAGTAGAGTTCAGCGGTGTTTTGAGTAGAGATAAGCGGATATTTTTAGATAACAAAGTTCGTTTAAGCCGTCCGGGATACGAAGTCTTCGAGGAATTAACTCCTGCAGGAATTGATATTTCGATACTTGTAAACAGAGGCTGGGTGCCTGCGTCTTTGGATAGATCTGTGTTGCCAACGTTAAAGGATATCGAAGGAAAAGTGGTTATTAAAGGCTCTTTGTATCGAACGCTAGCAGGTGGTCTACAATTAGACGATGGAATTGAAGTTCCTGTTGATTGGCCTGTAAGAGTTGGTTGGATTACTGTCGAGAGAGCGCAAGTTCTTTATCAAAAACCATTTTACCCATATCAAGTTCGGCTCGATAGAGGCTCGCCGGGAGCTCTGGAAACAGGGT
Organism: Porticoccaceae bacterium; assembly: GCA_002720735.1. GTDB lineage: Bacteria > Pseudomonadota > Gammaproteobacteria > Pseudomonadales > Porticoccaceae > TMED48. The sequence goes on along the minus strand of PBJN01000011.1, from coordinate 22,043 downwards.
GGCCGGTAGTTTCGATAAATCCTGAGAAGCATATTGCATATAGCGTACAGTGGTTTTTGATGTCGGGAGTATTAATTCTGATGGGGATAGCAGCAAACTCGAACTTAATTGAATGGTTGCAAGAAATTTTTCGGAGCTTTAGACATGACTGACGACATTTTAATTACAAAGCAACAGCGCAATATCAAGTACCAGATATGGCTCATGCTCGCAATAGTCACTGTATCATTGTTACTCGGGTTTTTGTTGATTCCGAAGGATGAGAATCAGAAGCAGCGATTGATATCTCTGGTTGGAACAACTAATCAAGGCGGTCTGGTCAGTCCTACCGTAAATCTGGATGAATTACTAAGTTTTGATACTCAATCGGAGAAGCCAAAGTGGACTATGCTAATTGTCGGCGGCGCATGTGATACGAAATGTAAAGAGGTTTTGAGGGAGACGAAACATGTTCACATGTTATTGGGTAAGAACTCCTTAAGGGTTCACAGAATTTATTTGCAAGACCAGTCGATTTTTAGTTTTACTAAAATTTCCAACTTGAAAGATGAGCATCCACACCTGCAAATGGTATCTGGTAATGTTGATGCCTTGCGTCAAGCAACCGAAAAAGCAACCTCAGCGTGGGACTCGGAGGAGACCCGTGTCTTTGTTTTAACTCCAGACAATGAGGCAGTTTTGTATTATAGTAAAGCTCATTATCTGGGTGGCCTTCTAGACGACCTCAAACATTTGCTAAAGTACTCTCCCAGCCGATAATTACATTATTTCCCATATAAGGCGTGATATGAATTCTCAAAGTGATGCGAATATTGACCCAGCAGGATGGCGTGATTATCTTGAGTTATGCAAGCCAAATGTTGTTGCTTTGATGATTCTTACTTCACTGATAGGTATGCTGTTAGCTACAGATCAGTTGGTTCCTTTTGATGTTCTAATACTGGGTAATTTGGGAATAGCTCTCAGTGCAGGCTCAGCAGCTGCAGTGAATCATATAGTCGATCAGCATGTGGACGAATTGATGGCTCGGACTTCCAATCGGCCTATAGCACGGGGGCGTGTAACGGTTCGACAGGCGATTTTCTTTGCAACAGCGACGGGAGTTTCGGGTTTGTTTATTCTTATAATCTTTATCAACCCGTTAACAGCCTGGCTAACATTGGGGTCGCTCGTTGGATATGCTTTTATATATACGATGTATTTAAAACGCGCAACGCCGCAAAATATTGTGATCGGAGGCTTAGCCGGTGCAGCGCCGCCATTACTAGGATGGACAGCAGTGACAGGCGAGATTCATCATAACGCACTTTTACTGGTACTCATAATTTTTGCATGGACGCCGCCGCATTTTTGGGCACTTGCGGTGCACCGTAAAGACGAATACGCGAAGGCAGATATACCAATGCTTCCTGTTACTCACGGTGAGAAATACACTAAAATCCATATTTTCCTGTATACACTGATTTTATTGGTCGTAAGCGTGATGCCCTTTCTCACAGGTATGTTAGGGTGGCTCTACCTAGTAGGGGCATTATCGTTAGGAATAGGCTTTATCTTTTGGTCAGTAATAATGTTGTATTCAGAGGGGGGAGATTCAGGTATGAAGACATTCAATTATTCGATTGTATACCTGATCTCATTATTTTGTATTATGTTACTCGATCATTACGCTTTAACATCATCCTATCCATTTTAGTTTATCAAGGAGTTCTCTTTGGACAACCAGCAGCGTGGTATTCGCAATACCATTATTGTCATAGTAATATTTATGGCAGCGGTAGTTTGCGGATTTATATGGCGTATGGGACAGCCTGTAATAATGTCTAAGGAAGAGCTGTTAGTGAATGGTGCGGTATTGTTGAGCACACCGCGTAAGTTTAGTGATTTTGAGCTAGTTGATCATAACGGTGATGCTTTCTCTTTAAAAAACTTAAACGATCAGTGGAGTATTTTATTTTTTGCGTTCACTAATTGTCCGGATATTTGTCCAACAACTCTATCAACCCTCTCCAACATGTACAGTAAATTGGATGTTGAAGAACAAAAAAACTTACAAGTTATCATGGTCTCCCTAGACGTCGAGCGGGATACTGTCGATAAGCTTGCGGGCTATGTGCCTTATTTCCATGATGAATTTGTTGGTGTGACCGGAAATCGTCACTTCGTTCGCCGGCTCACTGCTGAGTTAAATATTGCGTACAGCCGAGTAGACATAGGCGTAGACAATTATACGATTGATCACAGCACACAGTTGTTGTTGATTAACCCTAACGGACACTATCATGCTTTCTTTAAAGCACCCCACACTGAAATTGCGTTACGGCAAACGTGGAGATCGATAAAAGCCTTATTTTAAAAATGCCGATCGTTTCCAGTTTCTTGATGTCGCTACCGATCCGACAAGACATGCTTTTATGCGTTTTTTTCTAAGTTATAACCAAATTATGAAAGTTCAAAGAGCTTGCAAGAATCTAAATGCATTTGCGAAAATCAATGGTCTTTTTCAAGCTCTCATTGCAAAATTTTACAATGCTGGCGTTAATGCACTGTTTAATCTATTGCTAATTTCTGAGTTGATTTAGATTCATTGCACAGGACGCATCGGCCAAATAATTCGATATTTTTTGAATTTAGATTGAAGTTGGCATTTTCACAAGTTTTTTGTAGTAGATAATCTACGTTTCTACAACTCACCTCAGCAACATTACCGCATTTTTCGCAAATTAAAAATAGGTTACTTTGAGGGCTATTTGGAAAAGGACATCCAATAAAGCTGTTAAGTGAGGGAATCTTATGTATAAGACCAAGTTTAGTCAAGAATTGTAGTGCTCGGTATACCGTTGGGGGTGCAACAGCTTTACGGCTAATTCTAGCTAGTTGGTCTTGTATTTGATAAGCACCGATAGGACGATGGCTTTGCCAAATCAGTTTGAGAACTTGTTCTTTAGTAGGAGTCAAATTCACTTTATTTTTCTGGCATATGTCACGGGTTAATTGTAGAGCTGCATTTATACAGCGCTCGTGGTCGTGAATATGGTAGGCCGTACGCGCATTTGACATCATATGCTTTATACCTAAACGTTATTATATAACATTACTTTAATTTAAGAATTTCCTCGATTTCTCATAAGCACATATTTAATTGAAAAGCCTTAATTTTTTTTACTGACTAAGGAGTATGAACGTATCTCCTATAAGTAATAATATAACATTACTTTTAGGAAATAAATATGATAGNAGCAAATTAATATACAGAAAACCAAAATTACTATAACTTTTTTAGTAATTTTTTTGTCTTTGTGTTTATGTATTGACGTTTGATTGTTTCGGACTCAGATTTTGGAATTTTCATAGCAAGTGTGGGTAAAGTTAGAATTCGATCACTCACGCACTTTTTGGTGGCGTCGCAACCATAGACTTCTTGTAAAATTGAAATGTAGGAGTTCGAAACACCGATAGCCAGTTAGCTATNCGGTATGCTATCTTCTGAAGAACCATTTAGAGACCGCATATGCCAGAAAAACCACTTATACTAATTGACGGGTCATCTTACTTATTTCGTGCTTATCATGCTCTACCCTCGCTGACAACCAGCATTAACAAACCAACAGGTGCGATTAAGGGTGTAATCTCTATGATAAAGAGATTACAAAAAGACAACCCAGAGAGCGTGTTGGTTGTGATATTTGACGCAAGCGGGAAGACTTTTCGTGAGGAAATCTTTCCGTCATACAAGGCCAACAGACCGCCGATGCCCGAAGACCTGCGACAACAAATTGAACCCATTTATTCAATTATAAAGGCAATGGGATTACCCTTGATATCTGTGGAGGGTGTTGAAGCAGACGATGTTATTGGTACCTATGCGCGAGAAGCTTCCGATTGTTTTCGTTCAGTGCTTATATCCACCGGAGATAAAGACATTACGCAGCTTGTGAATAAATATGTGAGTCTCGTCAATACGATGACAGGACAATTTTTAAATTCTCAGGGGGTGGAAGAAAAATTTGGTGTTCCCCCTCAAAACATTACTGACTATCTTGGACTACTCGGTGATAAGTCAGATAACATTCCGGGCGTTGCTGGTATTGGCGAGAAATCGGCCATTTTTTTAATTAGAGAAATAGGAAATTTAGACGCAATATATTCAAGGATCAACGATATTCCGATGCTTTCTTTTAGGGGAGCAAAGAACATTGCNAAGAAACTTCAAAATTCTANAGAAATCGCATATTTATCTCGCGAACTGGCAACCATTAAAACTGACGTCATGCTCCCTGTTGCTCTAGTGGACTTAAAGAATACGCCCCCAGATGAGTCAACATTGTTGGAGCTATTTAAGGAAGCCGAATTTAAAAGTTGGGTAGACGAATTGGAATCTAGACAGAGCAGGAATATTCCAACTTTGGAGATTCCAGATAAAAAATTGATGACTAGAGAGAATGAAATCGCTGACAAACCAGACTATNAGTTAGTTGTGAACAAAGAAGATTTACTTAAGTGGATTAAACGTATTCGGGAAAGGGGGTTGGTATGTGTTGATACAGAAACTACTAGTTTAGATTATATGTCGGCACGCCTCGTTGGTATTTCGATTGCAGTTGATCCCCAAAACGCAGCATATATCCCTTTTGGACATGATTACATTGGTGCGCCAGCACAGCTTTCAGAAAAACATGTATTNTCGGAGTTAAAGCCAATTCTTGAGGACAGGCGCATAAAAAAAGTGGGACAAAACATTAAATATGATCTCAGCGTTTTTTCGCAGCACGGCATTGACATGCAGGGGGTGTTTTTTGACACTATGCTTCAATCGTATGTCTTGGACGCCACTGCAACTAGACACGATATGGATACGCTTGCTGCTAAGCATCTGAATTACTCAACTATTAAATTTGAGGATATTGCCGGCACTGGACCGTCTCGACTAACATTTAACCAAATACCTTTAGAAAAAGCAGGTCCGTATGCAGCTGAAGATGCAGATATATCTTTACGTTTGTTTAACGCTTTAGACTGTCGAGTCAGAGCGGAAGACTCACTTCTTAAATTATATAATGATATTGAGATGCCTCTAATAGCCGTGTTATCTAGGATGGAGTGCCGGGGTGCTCTAATCGATGGTAGCCTTTTGTTGAGTCACAGTCAGGAATTATCTGAGAGACTTGATCAGTTAGAGAGACATGCTTGGGATGTGGCAGGTCAACACTTTAATTTAGCCTCACCAAAACAAATTGGACATATTTTGTATGAATGCATGGGACTGCCCGTTTTAAAAAAAACTGCCAAAGGATCTCCCTCTACCCGAGAGGATGTGTTGCAGGAGCTTGCAATGTCATACCCTTTGCCCAAAATCCTCTTAGAGCATCGAGGAATAGCAAAGCTTAAGTCAACATACACAGACAAGTTGCCGTCCATGATAAATACTCGAACAGGCCGCATTCATACATCTTATCATCAAGCTGGCACTGCAACTGGACGCCTTTCATCTTCAAATCCAAATTTACAAAATATCCCGATCAAAACCTCTGAGGGTCGGCGGGTTAGGGAAGCTTTCATAGCTGCACCTGGGTATAAAATTATCGCTGCGGATTACTCTCAGATTGAGCTTCGTATAATGGCACATCTCTCTCGAGACCCTAATTTGATCGCCGCTTTCGCAAAAGGTGAGGATGTGCATCGAACGACTGCAGCTGAAATTTTTTCAGCCCCAGCCTCACAGATTACCGAATCTCAAAGGCGTAGCGCCAAAGCAATTAATTTTGGTCTCATATATGGCATGTCTGCGTTTGGACTATCAAAGCAGTTGAACATTGCCAGAAAAGATGCACAAGGTTANATAGACAGGTACTTTAAAAGATATCCGGGCGTCCTGCGTTACATGAATGAAACGCGCACGAGTGCTGCTAATTGTGGTTATGTAGAAACCTTATTTGGCAGACGTTTATATTTGCCTGAAATAAACTCTCCTAATTCGATTCGTAGACAAGCTGCTGAGCGGATTGCCATAAATGCACCGATGCAAGGCACTGCAGCAGATATTATCAAGCGCGCGATGCTAACAATGGATGCTTGGCTACAACAGGGGGACTCCTCAAGTTTTATGACAATGCAAGTTCATGACGAATTAGTGCTAGAAGCACCGATAAGTGAAGTTGATATTGTGGTTGAGGTGTTGAAGGAGAAAATGCAAAATGCTGCAGAATTATTGGTCCCTTTGGTTGTAGATGTTGGAGTTGGTTTAAACTGGAACGAGGCCCATTAACACCTCATAAAGTGCTTTGTTCTTGTCGTAAAATAAAAATAAAAATAAAAAATGAACTTATTTAAAGAAACAGGTCTAAGTTTATGCATATGTTGTGTTTTATACTCTCCCCCAACGAAACATGTGCATATTTGGGCTTGTGAAGTATATAGCAACCTCGGCTAATATGTTTAGCCGAGGTTTTTTTGTGTCTTTTTGTTCAATTAGCATGGTTTAGAGTTCATCGCTAAAAAATTTGAGTTGGCAAAGTGAAGTTTGATGTAAGCCAGTGGTCGAGTGTTTCTTTCAATTCGGTTATCCCGATCCTCTTGGTAGAGGAGAAAATCTGAGAAGTAAGGAGTTCCTCTGTAGGGTCAAGGTGCTTTAATTCTTGCACTACGCTTAGGAGAGCATTGTTCGCTTGCGATTTGCTGACTTTGTCGCACTTGGTAAGCAATGCATGAACAGGTACTCCAGCATGAATAGCCCAAACAAGAATTTGTAAGTCGAATGTTTGAAGTGGGTGTCTAATGTCAATTAGTAAGATAAGACCTGCTAAACTCTGTCGGTGTCGGAGATATTCATTAACCTTTATTCCCCAGTTTTCTTTTACACGTCGAGGTACTTTTGCGTATCCATATCCGGGGAGATCGACTAATCGCATCTTAGGATTAATCTCAAAAAAATTGATAAGTTGTGTTCGACCGGGTGTTTTGCTTGTTCGCGCCAAACTCTTGACGCCGGTCAGTGTATTGATTGCGCTCGATTTGCCTGCATTGGAGCGACCGGTAAAAGCTACTTCAGAGCCCAAATCAGAGGGACTATCTCTCAGCGAGGGTGCGCTCTTTAAAAATTTAACACTTTGGTAGCTGACAAGTGTCTTTGACATAAAAAGACCCATTTAAGCAAAAAGGAAATTTAGTATATAATAAACATGCGTACGATTAGCGCACATTTATGGACACCGACTGTCAAGTTTAATGCACAGTAGGTAAACTTAGTTTTTAAAGAAAACATGTCGATTATGAAATATATATGGATTTTGATAGCAACGCTCTTTTCCTTCAACATGCCGGTAATGGCGAAGGGAAATGCCGCCGAGGGCGCTGCTAAGATCGCAGTGTGTGCGGGCTGCCATGGAATGGACGGAAATAGTTTAGTACCCATTTTTCCTAGACTTTCTGGTTTAGGAGAAAAATATTTATATATGCAACTTAAACATGTTCAGAAAGGCGAAAGAGTGATAGCTTCTATGATGGGCATCCTTGATGCCTCATCGGATCAAGATTTGTGGGATATGGCGGCCTACTTCAACGAGAAAGAACGACAGCTTTCAGGATCTAAAGACATCACCTTCACTGGAGTGGACGACCCAAAAGATGCGCTTGCTCTTGGTGAGCGCATATATCGCGGTGGAAATTTGCGAAGTAAAGTGCCGGCTTGCACGGGATGCCACTCTCCGAGTGGCTCTGGAAACGGTCCTGCAGGCTATCCTGCTCTGGGAGGGCAGCATGCAGATTATATAGAGCAGCAATTACTTGCATATCGTAATGGAGAGCGGGACAGTGGTAATAACGCTAAAATAATGCAAGGAGTGGCGGAATATCTCAGCGACGGCGAGATAAAGGCTGTAGCAAACTACATTGCAGGGTTGAATTAGGACGCAAGCGACAAATGGTCAGGAAATAATCATATGGTGATTTCTAACAAACTAGTGTCTCTGTTAATTTTGTTTCAAGCAATTTCTTGCATGGCGCTGGACGAAAAATATCGTGCTGGCGAACATTATGAAATACTACCTCAAACTGTAAGGACAGCTAATCCTGAGAAGATTGAGGTGAATGAAATTTTTTCATACATTTGTGGACACTGTTTTAATTTTCAGAGTCAAGTACATGATTGGAGTGTTGCGCTCCCCGATGATGTGGATTTTCAGCGGACACACGTAATTTGGAACGCAAATATGGAGGCTTTTGCTAGGGCTTATTACAGTGCGGTTTCGCTGGGTGTAATTGATCGAGTGCATATGGATATCTTTGAAGCACATCATCTAAAAAAGCAGCGGCTTCGTGGTGAAAGTGACTTTAGAGGTTTATTTGTTGAACACGGAGTGGAAGCATCTAAGTTTACCCGAATGTTTAATTCTTTTGGTATTGGAAGCATGGTTAATCAGGGCAAAGCGCGGGTCCGTGCTTTTCGCACAACGGGTACTCCAGAAATCGTAGTTGACGGAAAGTATCGCATTACCTCTCGTTTAAGCGGCAATCTGAAAGGGATGCTCGACGTGACAGGCTTTCTGATCGAAAAAGAGCGCCGAGCAAGAAAAGCTGGTTAGCTGATTAAGAATCAGAACATTGCAAGCTTTTGCTTTTAGATTGTCAAGACTCTCGTTAATTCGCGCAAGTATCGAAATCTGTAATCAAATTAATTTCGGTAGAGGAAAATGAAGCCTAAAGAAAAACCGCATAATCCGAACTTCTCATCTGGCCCATGTGCCAAAAGACCGGGATATGACGTGACAAAGTTAAGAATCGAAACTTTAGGTCGCTCACATCGGTCAAGCGTCGGTAAGCAGGCGTTGCGCCAAGTATGTGCTCGTACAGCGGAAATTTTACAATTGCCCAGAGATTACAGGGTGGGAGTGGTCCCGGCATCAGACACTGGTGCTGTAGAGCTAATAATGTGGTCGGTGTTAGGCGAGCGACCAGTAGATGTTTTTGCCTGGGAATCGTTTGGGAAGGATTGGGTTGCAGATATTACTCAGCAACTCCAACTAAAATCTGTTGAAAGTCATCTCGCTAATTACGGCGAACTGCCGGATATGAATCGGTGCAACCCCTCAAACGATACTGTATTCACTTGGAATGGTACCACCTCTGGAGTTCGGGTCCCCAATGCTGATTGGATCTCAGACGATCGAACTGGTTTGACGATTTGCGATGCCACTTCTGCAGTGTTTGCAATGCAACTGCCTTGGCAGAAGTTGGATGCAGTTACTTACAGTTGGCAAAAAGTGCTTGGAGGTGAGGGTGCCCATGGCATGTTAATCCTAAGTCCCCGAGCGGTAGAGAGACTTGAAAGGTATACCCCACCTTGGCCACTCCCAAAAATTTTTCGTTTGATGAAAGGTGGTTCTCTAAACGAGGGAATCTTCCAAGGAGCCACAATTAATACACCCTCGATGTTGTGTGTTGCCGACTATTTAGATGCTCTTGATTGGGTGGAGNGGCTGGGTGGGGTTGAGGCTACCATAAAAAAGTCTGAGGAGAATCTCCGGGTGGTGGAAAGCTTTGTTAATCAGAGGCCTTGGATAAACTTTCTAGCGCGAGTGTCAGATCAAAGATCCAACACTAGTGTTTGTCTGACTTTAGATACAGAACCATTTAAAGTAAGTGAAATAACGAAGCTCCTCGCTGATGAAGGAGTAGCTTATGATATTGGCGCATATCGAGATGCACCTGCGGGTCTTCGTATATGGTGCGGAGCTACTGTTGCACAGAGTGACTTAGAGGCGCTAATGCCATGGATCGAGTGGGCCTTTGATACAGTAAATAAATAGAGAAAAAGCCGATATGTATAAAATCCGCACCTACAACGCCCTTTCTGAAAAAGGTTTGAAGTCTTTCCCGTCAACTTACAGTGTGTCGCCNGATTGTGATGAGCCACAAGGGTTCATATTACGGAGTCATAAATTGCACTCTGAGGAAGTACCCAAGAGTTTACTTGCCGTTGCTCGGGCTGGTGCTGGAGTAAACAATATCCCAGTTTCGGACTACACGTTCAGAGGTATTGTGGTATTTAATACCCCTGGTGCCAACGCAAACGCAGTTAAGGAGTTGGTAGTCGCTTCGTTAATATTATCATCACGCGATATATTTGGCGGAATGAAATACGTTCAAAAGTTATCAGAATTGGATGNCCCCGCCGCAATGGCTCGGATGCTAGAAAAAGAGAAAAAGCGTTTTGCGGGAAGAGAGATTACGGGGAAGACCCTCGGCGTGGTGGGCTTGGGAGCTATAGGATCAATGATAGCAAATTTGGCCATCGATCTTGGCATGAAGGTGATTGGATATGATCCTGCGATATCGATAGAGGCGGCCTGGCAGTTATCTAGCCAAGTTGAGCGCATGGATGCCATCGAGCTATTATTGAAGCAGGCCGATTTTGTTACGCTGCATGTTCCTGCGATCCCGGCTACAAAAAATCTTCTTGATTCGAGTAAGTTTTCGTTAATGAAATCTTCGGCGAAACTTCTTAATTTCGCTAGGGAGGAGATTGTCTCCACTCCTGATCTGATATCAGCTTTAGATAATGGAAAAATCGGGGGCTATATTAGCGATTTTCCTGCTCCTGGCCTTGTTGGGCGTAATGACGTTTTATTAATGCCCCATATCGGAGCAAGTACCGCTGAGGCTGAGGAAAATTGTGCGGTGATGGCTGCCACACAGTTAATGGATTTTCTAGAGAATGGGAACATTGTAAATTCAGTAAACTTTCCTAGTACGGTTCTTTCTCGAGGGTCTGGAAGTCGATTTACCTTTTGCAACAAGAATGTTCCAAAAGTCTTGGGTAACGTTCTATCTGTTTTTGCCGACGCAAATTTAAACGTGGTAGATATGGTTAATCAAAGTCGTGATGAAATTGCATATAACATTATAGATGTGGAAGGTGAAATCGGGATGAATATAACAGAGCTTATGGGCGATGTTGAGGGAGTGATTGGCGTAAGGTTTCTCGATTGACATGCAGAGAACGCTGTTCAGGACGAGAAATTTTTTGAGCGTACCGATTTTCGGTATCCACTGGGGGAACTGCCAGACCACTTTTTAAATCGCGATGAAAACCAGCTTTGGTTGTTATATCCACTAAAACTCGCTACCTCTAAGATCGACAGGTCGGTGTTCTGAAGTAGTTCGCAGGCAAAGCTCATGCGAACTTCGTTTAGGTAATCGCCGGGACTCTGTCCGGTGGCTGATTTAAACCGACGGTTGAGCGTTCTTTTATTCATGCCGATATTTGCACTGAGATCTGATATACTTGAGTGCTTACTCATATTGTCTTGAAGCCAGATCTTTGCTTGAATTATAGCCGCGTCGGTTACTGAAGACTCTTCCTCGTCACTGTATCCGATTGCGTTAGAAAGATTTCTTATTTCGTGAAAGAAGTGTCGCTGCGCCTGTCTTGCAATTACACGACCAAAGATTCTCTCGACGTGATATACGATTATTTCAGCCATTGCATTGATACTTGCCGAGCAGTATATGTTTCCTGTTTTGGTTGTGAAGTTTTGCCGTTGGAGCAATACATTCGGATAACTTTTTTTGAGCTGATCAAAATAATGCCAGTGGGTGGTAACCGGCTTGTTGTCCAATAAACCGGTCTCTGCCAGAAAACAAACGCCGGTACCTACCGCAGTAAAAATGGTGTTCAACCTATGTTGCTTAGATATCCAGTCTAGTAACCTGTCTGAGCGATTAATTATAGGTCGAGGATTCCTCCAGATTGCAGGTAGATGTACAAGATCGCTCCGAAAACTTTCATTCAGGCAGTGTGTTGGTTGTATTTCAAAACCTGAGGAGGTGGTTACAGCGAGGTCATCGGTAGATATTCTACGCACCACAAGGTCGCGTGTCGGGTGTGCAGTTGCCATGGCCATCGATTGGGCAAAATTGAATATCTCCGCAGCAAGTGTGCTGCTAGATACCAACATCTTATCGCAAAGTACTAGTGTTACATTAAAGCTCATAGTGGCTAAAAAATAGCATAAAATGGCTCAAAAACAACAGATTTGTTATAAAACAAAAGATATACTTAGCTGTAAATGTTTTCTGGGGAATTTAATCATGAGCAGACCTCTGCCGGTTATAGTAGGTTTTGGTGGTTACAATGCCGCCGGAAGAAGCTCCTCATTCCAGTCATATCGCCGTATGATATTTGATTCTCTTTCGTCTGAGGAACAGCAGTTAACTATCGTCGGTCTTGCATGTCTCATGGGTTTAGTACATAAAGAAAGGCATGCTTACGTAACTCCCAGTGGATATAAACTGTCTGCTTGTGAAGTTGATATGAAATTCCGGACAGCAGTCTTAGCAGGTACCCTTGTACGAAAGACTTCTTTGTTTGATCCTGCTGCAATTCGAGGGAACCGAAGAATTAACTTTTCCAAGACCGAAGGTGGGTGTCAAGTCTTTACCATGTTGAGGCGTGATATGCCTCAGGATCCTCCATCTGACTGGCAGATCGAGGATTTGAGTGAGGGGCAGGTAAGAATAACGACAAGTAACCTCCAAGATTTCTTGGTTGAATGTGACTATGAGCTGCTATCAAAAGCGTCAGGTCAACTGCCAGAAGGTTTCGATCCCTCTCTTCATTACAATTCCCGATTTCACCCGAGGGGACTGCAAATGGCACTGCTAGGGTGCAGTGATGCACTTCATTCAACGGGCTTAGACTGGCAGAAAATTGTNNGTAGTGTCCGCCCAGATCAAATTGGAGTTTATTCTTCCAGCGCGCTGAGCCAAATAACGGAGGACGGTTTCGGCGGGTTGATGCAAAATCGTCTCCGAGGTAAGCGGACCACGGCTAAACAGGTTGCCCTAGGCCTTAACACTATGCCAGCCGATTTTATAAACGCATATATTCTTGGAAGCGTCGGACATACCGAGGCTGTAACCGGGGCATGCGCAACTTTCCTCTATGTNCTTCAGGCGGCTTTGAGAGATATTCGCAGCGGTCGACGTCGTGTGGCGATTGTCGGAAATGCCGAGGCAAGTATTTCTCCGGAAATTTCAGAGGGATTCGCTAATATGGGAGCTTTGGCTGATGATGAAACTCTGTGCAAAATCGATGGGACGCATACTCCAGATTACCGGCGTGCGAGCCGCCCTTTTGCGGAAAATTGCGGTTTTGTGCTCGCGGAGTCGACTCAATATATCGTTTTGATGGATGATTCCCTGGCTATTGAGTTAGGCGCTGATATTCATGGCGCCGTTACTAATGTCTTTATTAATGCAGATGGTGTAAAAAAATCCATCTCTGCGCCTGGAGTTGGGAATTATCTATCTTTTGCACAAGCGGTCGCTGCTGCAATAGCCGTAGTTGGTGAGGAAACCGTCAAATACAATAGTTTTGTCCATGCTCATGGATCTAGTACTCCAGCGAATCGGATCACCGAGTCAGACTTGATACAACGTGTCGCCGAGGTTTTTGACATATACGACTGGCCAGTCACCGCAGCCAAGGCTTATGTCGGACATTCTCTTTCCGCGGCGGGTGGCGACCAGCTCGTNTCTGCACTTGGCACATTTAAATACGATATAGTTCCGGGAATAAAGACCATTGAACAGATTGCGTCTGATGTGGTTCAAGAGCGAGCAATATTCCCGATAAATGATATGGATGTAAGTGGGAGGCAAATGGGTGTAAGCTTCATAAATTCGAAAGGTTTCGGTGGTAATAACGCAACAGCCACTGTTTTGTCGCCCCACATTGTGAATGAAATGCTACAACGCCGTCATTCAAAAGATTACGAGGGTTACTTATTTCGGCGTGATGAAGTGAAAAATGCAGCTGCTGAGTATGCTGAACNAGCAGATACCGGTCAATTAGGTGTGATTTATCGCTATGGTGAGCCTCTTCTCAACGAGAAGGATATCTTTATCAACAGAGAAGGAGTAACCATCTCTGGGTTTCGTCAATCAGTTTCCTTTGAATATGACAACCCTTGGAGTGACATGAGCGGCTGATTGAGATTGTATGATTTTATTTGCAACATTATGTTCTCTAATTGGTGTCACACCCTACTTTGCAATGTAGGTTTTTTGATTTATATCAAAAAAAGGTGGAAATTATCGTGGCTACGACTGATAAATTTAAAGCTTAATATGATACTAGCTAACTTGATAATATAAAAAAATAAGCACGGAGTTAACAGTGTATAAATTCTTTTTTCTTTTNATCTTGTTATCCCTAACTTTAGAAGTTGTTGCTTCCCCGTTGCATGAAAACGACTTTACTCTAGCCAGACAGGAATCGTCGGGTATGTTGACCACTGAACTGGAAAAAATTAATGATGTAATTTTAAAACGCGTTAAAAATGGGGATATCCCCGGTGCTGTGGTTGCGATTAGCCGGCAAGGTGAGCNTGTTTTCGTTTCCTCTCAAGGCTTAATGGATCCACAAAAAAAGATTCCCATGAGGCCAGATGCAATGTTTGTTATGCAATCCTCTTCAAAGCCAGTAACTGGAGTTGCAGCAATGATTGCAATGGAGCAGGGGCTGTTTGATCTTCAAGATAAAGTACACAAATACATACCGAAATTTAAAGATATCCAAGTCGCAGTGCTCAAGGGCAGTAACGTAAGTCCAAATTATGTTTGGGCTACTAAAAAAAACCAACCTAACTATTTCTGGCGCGCCCTTGGAATGTTGATGGGGTGGTTTTCAGACGAAATGCCATACATGTATGTTCCCGAGAATAGTACTGTTCCAGCTGAGCGCCCGGTTACTATTCATGATCTTCTGACACACACGGCAGGTGTTGGAGCGATGGGTCTTGGACAGGCAGTATCAGATTGGGGTGAGCTTCAGTGGGATAAAAATAGGTGGGCTGAAAGTGGTCATACGCTTCAATCTTACATTGATATGGTCGCTTCTGGCCCATTAGATTTTCAACCCGGATCGCGTTGGGGGTATAGTATTGGCCTTGATGTTGTAGCGAGGATTATCGAAATCACCTCAGGCCAACCTTATAATGAATTTGTGCATGAGCATATCTTCGAACCGCTGGATATGGGGGACACTTATTGGTTCAACTCAATTCCGCTGGAAAAACGATCTCGCGTCGTAGCATTGCCTGACCCAGACAATCCGGATGCAAATTTATTAGAGAAAGCGCAAAAGTCACAGTATTATTCTGCATCTATAGGATTAGTGAGCACCGCGAGTGACTTCCTAAATTTTGAGCAAATGCGAGCTAGTAGAGGTGTTTTTAAAGGACGACGTATTCTAGAGGAAAGGTCTGTAAATTTAATGGCAGCAGACCATGAAGGAAATCTTTACACAGCTATTGGCAAAACTAAAGTGCGTGCTGGAGCGGAGGGTATGGGATACACCGTTTGGGTTATTCTCAAGCCAGATTTGGCGTTTTTACCCTTGAGCGAGGGTTCTTCGGGTTGGGGTGGAGCCTTTGGTACTTTAAGTTGGTCTGAACCGAAAAGGGACCTCGCCGTTGTAATAATGGCTCATGGGAGTGCGGATGGATTGAGCAGGGAAATTGCTGAGATCATTAATGCAGCGATGGTTACTGAGTAAACTACCTCTGGTGATTTAATTTCAATGGCGGTCATTACGAGTGCGCTTGTATTACTGGTTTTTTATATGTGCTTGACGGCAGTGGCCTTTCCAATCGACCTTAAAAATCTAGTCTTAACCAAACCAGAAGCTGCTGGGATTTTCTGATCTTCTAAAGCCCGGTGGCGTGGTCAAAAAATGTATTGCTAATGATATGATTCAGGGTGCGGCGTTGGCAGTGATTAGGCATGGAAAACCCGTGCATTTTCAGCCATATGNGGCTTCAGGCGTTATTNAAGGCTCACGAGTCAGAAAAGATAATATGTTTTAGATCATTTAATCGATGAAACTGGTGCTGGGTTGGTGCCTTTAGTACTATCTCTCAGACCAAACTTAAAACCCAGTTGGCAGTGGTGCTTATGGTGCAGCAACCCACTAAAAAGTTTCCTCTTAAATTGCCAAAGTCTTAAGCGACGCCATCATGGACTGACGTGCCGATAGTCTTACTAATGGTCATACGCACGATATTCGGGGCTTTTCAGTGCAGACCTCGGGAATCGTCCCATGACCTCAGCAATTGATGCATCGGATCTTGGATATTGCCCCTTGTCGTCTGTGTCTTTGATCCATCGTGCTAACTGGATCCTCATTTCCTCTAGAGTTTTGCGGTGTTTTGGATCGTCAGCAAGATTGATTACTTCGTCCGGATCATTTTTTAAGTCATATAGTTCCTCGGCACTCCGCGGGCCATAGGGAGCCGCCTGAGCGATTGTTAATTCTCCGTTGGTTGCCAGATCACGGATTTTTAAAAAATATCCAAACTTATCCGGTAAATCCGCCGCGAAGAGTTCCCTGTATCCCCAGTTGAANAGAGGTCGATCTGTCATAAAGTTTCGTATGTAATGGTANCGATCGCCCATGACGGATCGTACCCGATCGATAACGTTTGACATTCGATCTGCAGATGAAAACACGTATTTTCGAGAGTAGTCGNCAGCAAAAACATTTTTAGAATCCATGAATGGTGGAATTCTCAGCCCAGCTAGGCTTAATGACGTTGCAGATATGTCGAGAAGGTTTACCAAATCTTTACGTCGGGTACCCGGAGTGATTTTATTTTGTGCGCCTGGCCCTGAGATTATAAGGGGCACATGCAGACCTTCCTCGTAGCAGAATTCCTTGCTTCTAGGCAGATTTGAGCCATGGTCAGAAAATAGAAAAATTATTGTGTTATTCCAGCGATGATCGTTTTTAAGGCTTTGAATCAAAAGACCCAGTTCATAATCTGTCTGAAGAATACTATTATAGTGCCCTGCGATCTTTTCTCGCACCTCCGGTATGTCAGGGTACTGTGGAGGGACTCGAACATTTTCAGACTTCACAGGCGTGTAACCAAGTGATTTTAATTTCTGAGCGAGCATGCTGTCGTCTTTCTTACCACCAGAGATCGAGGTCTGACCAAAGAAAGACATGCTTGCAGGGACATCACTCCAGTGACCACTACCCCGATCTAAACGGAAATTTCCTTTGTTCTCAGACTTTTTTAATTGACTTTTAGCCGAATAATTTTTGTGTTTGGGATCGGTTTTTACGTTCGATATCATTAGTTTTTTTGGTACAGAATATAGATCTGAGCGGCTATAAGAAAAGTTAAAGTCATCCTTTCCGTCGTTGTAGGTTTCATACCCCGCTTCTAGGAACAACGTTGGTACAGTTTTTACTCCGGCTGGAAGGTATATTTGGTTCTCAGGGACCCTACCAGACCGGTGATCATGAGCGCCAATCCTGATGGAATAGCTGCCGGTTGCTATTGCGGATCGACTGGTGCTGCAAACGGGTGCAGGCGCGTATGCGCGTTCAAAAACCACGCCTGTATCGGCAAGATTATCGATATTGGGAGTTTGCACAAGACTGTGTCCGTAAGTAGCGTACCAAGGGTGTTGATCATCGACCCAAACCCAAAGGATATTTGGTTTTTCTGTATCGACGGCGCTGCCAGTAGTCGGAAAGAAAGCGCTTAATAGAACCGCTGCTGCCACTGCTGTTACTTGTGCCAAAGTATTTTTAGAAGTAAAACTAATCATAAAATTGATATTAGTGACTTAAATAAAATCTGTATAAGCAACCTTCCGTGCTCGCCCAAAAAAATCATCCCAGTCCTCTTCTGACAGCATATCCGGCTCTCCAATCGATCGAGCTAATATGTAATGTTTACAGATCTGTTCAAGGCGTTCTGCATGATCAATAGCGACCTCAAAGTTGTTACCTCGACAAATCATACCGTGGTTCCCAAGAAGGCATGCCGCACGGTTGGTAAGGGCTTTTGCAGCACTCACGCCAAGCTCCTCAGTTCCGAAGGTTGCATAGGGCACACATGGCACATCTGAACCACCGAAAAGGCCAACCATGTAGTGGAATCCGGGTAGCGGTAGGTTATGAACAGCTAGGGCCACGCAGTGGTCTGAGTGGGTGTGGATGACTGTATCTGCCTTCTCTTGATAGCGGTAAATTGCACTGTGCATCCGCCACTCGGAAGATGGTTTTATATCACCTTCGTAGCTACCGTCTTCTTTTACAAACACCACCCTATCAGTGCTGAGATTCTTTGCAGAGGCTCCAGAACAGGATATGAGCATGCCACCATCAACACGACAACTCACATTACCGCTGGACTGTCTCATAAGATCGCGCTCTGCGACCTCAAGATACGCCTTTACCAGAGATTCTCGCTGAGCTTGCAGTGCGTGTGGCATTTTTTACTCCTTATATTGATTTAAATTTTGCCTTTTATACCGGCCTTCCAATAAAAGTAAGATATTGCGCGTCGAGGATGACCACTTCCGTTGCCGAGTGACCAGTGTATGGTCAAAGCGCTGTGGATGACTGCATCACCGGGTTCAAGTTCGGCGGCAACTGCGTCTTTTGACTGCGTATCTATACCTGAGATAAAAGTTTCCGTTGGATACTTAATTTTGTGTGATCCCCGCAAATAATGTAGACAACCGTTGTCTATTTTTGCTTGATCTAGAGCAAACCAGATCGTAGCCCCCGCATCAGGTTTTCGATAACTCCCTATAATGTCGACGTGAGGGCTTATGCCTCGTGAGGATCCGTCCGGTCGATCAAACCAAGCTGCCGAGGCTCCCTCTATCTCCCCGTTAAGGAGATATTTCATGAGCGACACGTGAGTCCCATGTTCCAGCTGATGATTAAACCAAGGGTCGCGTTTATCTAGACTTTTAATTATATTTTGATAAGGCGAGTTATCATTATTATTTTCGCGCAGTTCTTTTGCCGCGGATAGGGCACGGTTACGTAACTCCGATAGCGCTTTTTCATTAAGGAAATTTTTTAAAATAACAAACCCGTCTTTGTCATAATTCTTTTTAACTGAGGCAAAGTTTAACTTGTTAATATTGGACATGTGTACCATAGACAGCAGATTGGCGGTCCCGTTCCAGAGTGGTACTAGCGCTATCGACATCTATTTGGGAAGCTTGCGCACTCAATTCTGGTCGATAGTAGGTTCTCTGAATTTCTCCATCATGAGGCTTGGTGGACATCTTTTTTTCGCTGATCGACAGAGATCCCTCTATGGAGGTCTCGTAATGTATCACGGTCTGCAGAAGAGTTATCAGTAGCTGAAGTCGGTTATATGTCAGGACACGGAATCCTGAGGGATCAAAAGTCTCGCGGAAGGCTGAGTGCAGAGAGATGATATCTTTGATGGATAAGTAAGATTCGACCAGACCCATCACAGCTTTTCTCGATCGGAGTTTTATCTGGGAGGTTAATAACGGACTAGAGGCCTCTCCGGTGAGGCGGCTACTAGATTTCAGCGCTATAAGACTAAGCCGCCGGCTACACTGAGGCAGCCGAATTGGTATAGATCCCGCGTGCATAAATAGATCCATATCTGTTTTACTGTTTCCCACAAGGCCCTCGGGCACAAGCTTGAACATCATTTTTCCATATTTTGTTTCTACTGTCTCACTAAGCTCTCCGAGTGAGTGTAATTCAGTTCCATGCACTGCCTTGAAAGAATGATCGCGCACAAGCGCGATAAAATCGAGACTAGGTTCGGAGACAATTGCTCTTATCGAACCGGTGTCGACTGTTTCATCGTCAAGAAAAAACATCCCTCTTCCGCCCGTGGCAGTTTGCACCTGCATGATTGCATTCTTGATTTCTTGGGCATCACTCTCATAATTTGGCACACGGTCAGACCATACCCGCGCTAAAAGAGGAGTGTATGTGTTAGAGTCTGGATCACTCGCTAGAATCTCACATACCTTGAATGCCGACTCCGAGTCGACCAGAGATTTAGGCAGATACTCAATTTTACAAGCATATTTTTTGTGCAACTCGTAGGTGTGCACAATAAGTCGTGTTTTTANACTAACGTTTTTAGCACCGATTTTTANTAAACTTAGACTTAAATTTTTGGTTAGTTTAGGATCATCAAGATTCCTTGAAAGTCTTTTGTGGGTTGCGTGGAGACGGATCTTCTCATTCAAACCTCTCGCAACACTTGTTAGGTTGACAGACTTTGTGCGGCGTATTCCCGTCAGCATATTACAAACAAACTTGTAACTCACTCTGCCTAGATTAGACCCCGGTACTTGGGAGCAGAGGATTTTAGCAAATTCATCGATCTGCGGANGGTTGTTATGCGACTGAATATTNGAAAAAGCAGATTGCATAAGAGTTCACTCGTAAATTGCTGATGGCTACTCTAAATTCTACATAGTTGTAGAAATTGTAGTTTTTGCGTTTCGGTCATTTTGTTAAATATCGGTACACCCAGCTCTGTACAAGGGAGTTCAGAAAATTCCGGTGTAGGGCTTTGCAGGCTTGCGGCGATATTATGTAGACCCGTTGTCTTGGACTCTGGGTCATCGCCGCTAAGTGCAGCTATGATTGATTTTGGCCAAACGCTGTTCATAACATTAACAACGTTTATCGAGAAGCCAAGATGCTCTTCAATTTGTCGTTTTAATGTTTCCTCCTCCANGCCACGTTGTTTNTGACCGGANAGACCGTATTTACTGCGCGACTGGTTACATATGAAAGCCCATGATGCTTTTACATGAAAACCTTGGAGTGTAAGACAGTGCTCAGGCACCCCNGCGCCACCTGATACTNCACCATTATCCACCATAAANTAGTANCCGGAGACAGGCCAAGCCTCAGAAATCAATCGTGGATGAGGATCAAGATAAAGTTCCGTGAAGCCCCATCGAAGGTCGGAGGGAATGTCGGCTGCTTGAAGCATTTTTGCGCCTAAAATGCCGCAAGCCTCACACCAAAGNTTTGAGCCAAATTCACCCACTTCTGTGATCATNGAGGAATCNAANTTATNCAAGANGGACTCCGTAGACAATGTTTTTAGTANGTTTTTTANTTTACTTTGCCNCTNATTNTNATTTTAGGCAAATAAAAAATTAGGCAATTTCACCCATTTTAAGTNNTGNTCTTGTTAGTTTATTTCAAGATTATTGCGATGNGCGTTTATCTAAAGNGCCCANTCGATTTCAATACCATCTACAAAATAGTAGTCGGCTTTTTTNGAGCCNACGGCGGGCCAAGCGGGAGGAATGTTATCTTGGTCCCACAATCGATAAAGATCNGTCATTCTCGTTACAATATCTGATCGTTCGTTGGCGAGGTTATGNATCTCGCCGATGTCATCGGACAGGTCATATAGCCAATATCGCTCCCCTGCATATATTAACTTCCAATCCCCNTCTCTNATGGCCCAGTTTGCTCCGTTTCGCCAATAAAGTTTATTATGAGGNGTAAGGTTANTCGAACCATCAAGGTATGGNAGGAGGTCTACTCCCTCTATGGTNGCTTCGCTAGGAATCTTNCCTCCGGCGGCGGCTATTNCCGTAGGAAGAATATCTAGAGAGCTTACGGGATTATGGTAAACTTTTCCCTTTGAAATTTGTTTTGGCCATTTTATCGTAAATGGTACTCTCACACCGCCTTCGAATAAGGTATGTTTGCCTAGGCGCAGTGGCGCATTGCTTGCGTAGTCAGCAACGCCCGCACCGTTGTCGCTGAGAAAAATAACCAGCGTGTTTTCTTCTAGCCCTGTCTCTGTCAGCGCGTCGAGGATTGAGCCGATACCGTCGTCGAGAGATGCGGTCATGGCAGCGTAGATACGTTTTTGTTCATTCCCAATATTAGGGAAACGGTCATAGTATTTTTGGGTTACTTGAAGTGGGCCGTGAGTGGCAGTGTAAGGAATGTACAGGAAAAATGGTGTGTCTTTATATCTCCTTATGAAGGCTACGGCCTCTCTCGAAAATGCATCGGTGAGGTAGTCAGGCTCATTGACTATTTGCCGTCCTTTAAAGACGCTGCCAGCTCCTCTTCCTTTCCAAGTAGAGTCTAAGCTTGAACTATGAAGCCAATTTGCCATGTCATCGAGACCTTGTTCCTTTAGTGCGTTAATGATTTGGTTGGATGTCATTTCAGATAGCTCAGATGTGGGTATTTTTTT